>CAXNNN010000256.1:0-5727 GCA_964203095.1 Verrucomicrobiaceae bacterium
CAGGCGAAGGTCAAGGATATGGAAGCCAAGGTGGGCGCTGCCACCGGTGAACAAGGCAAGTATGCGCAGGCCAAGCAGAAGGCGGATTCATTGGTCGCGCAGCTTACACAGCAGAAGGCCCAGCTCGGCCAGCCGCTGCCTGCGCTCGACACGGCGGACAAGGTGATCGTGGGTGAAGATGCCAAGCTGAAAGCTGCCAATGATTTGCTGGCGGCCAAGAAGGCCGAACTGCCCAAGACTGAGCAGGCAGCGAAGAACTACCCGAACGTGATCAAGGATATGGAAGGCAAGGCTGCCGATGGCCAGAAGGCGTTGGCCAACGCCCAGGCTGCGGCCAAGGCAATCACGGATGAACTGGCGATCATGCAGCGCGCGGTGCCCAGCCTGAAGGCGGCGAAGTTTAACATTGGCGTCCTGACCGAGAAGGACGCGCTGGCCAAGCTGGAGAGCGACGTGCAAGCCTACACCGACGGTGTGAAGGAAAACGAAGACGCTAGGGCTGCTGCCTTGAAGCGTATCGAGGACAGCAAGAAAGTCATCGCTGATGCCAGCGCCGCTATCCCTGGACTGGATGCTGCCGCCGCGAAGCAACTGGCTGAATTGCAACCCGTGGAGAAGACCTTCGATGGCTCCAAGGCTGTGCAGGATCAGGCCACGACCAAGGTGAACGAGCAGAAGCAAATCATCGCGGCCAAGGAAGCTGAGATTGCTGCGCTGGCGAAGGTGCGTGATGACGGTATCGCCGCGGCCAAGGCGGCGGCAGATGGCATCAATAAGGAGATTGAGAAGCAGAACAAGGTGGTGGCTGACGCGGCGCAGAAGCTAGCTGCTCCTGCCAAGGCCGTGGAAGATCGCAAGGCTGTTGCTGCCAAAACGGAAGGTGAACTCACCCAAGCTCGCAGGGATGCTGACGCTGCCAAGGTGGCCAAGGATCAGAAAGCCGCAGACCTGCCTGTGAAGGACGCCGCCCTGGCTAAGGCCAAGGCTGAGCAGGAAGCCGCAGCCAAAGATCATCAGCCCAAGCAACAGGCGGCGGCTCTGGCTCAGGCCAAGATCGGCCCCGCGAAGAATGCCGTGGTGGATGCCGCCAAGGCACTGCCCGCTGCCCGCACTAGCAACGATCCCGCCAAGGTCGCTGCAGCTCAGAAAGCCGTGACGGACACCACCACCAGCTTGGTTGCGATTGAGCAAGAAGCCGCCACCATTGAAACTGCAGCCACCACGTCCGCCAAGATCGTCGCTGCCAAGAAGGAGATCGTCACTGCGGCCCAGAAAGCTGCTCAAGAGGCGAAGAACGCCGCAGGCGAAGCCGCTCGTGCCTTTGACAAGGCCACCAACAAGATCAAAGACCGCGAGCGTGCCCTGGCGGAAGCCAAGAAGAACGTGGATGCGACCGAGCTGAAGGCCGCGCCGTTCCGCAAGGTGCACCAGGACATGATCGTCAAGCTGGAAGGTGCCAAGAAGGCCCTGGCCGAAAAGAACGCGATGGTGGAAGCGCAGAAGAAGGAGTTTGATACCAAGGCGGCGGCCCCGAATGCGGCGATCGCTGCCGCCAAGGCCGCCTTGCCTCCGCTGGAGAAGATCTTGGCCGATGCCTCCGCCAAGGCTGCTGCTGATCAGAAGACGCTAGAGGCCAAGCGTGCCGATGTCGGCAAGGCCCAAGCCGCCGCGAACGATGCCAAGAAGCGCAAGGCCGACGCCGAGCAGACTATCGCCGCTGCCACCAAGGAAGTCCCTGATCGCGACAAAAACATTGCCGATGGCCGTGCCGAACTCGCCAAGCTCCAGCCGCAGCTCGAACCGCTGCGTGCAAAGGTGAAGCAGCTCGACGCGCAGTATCTGGCGATGCTGCCGAAGTGAGGCTGTATCGTTCGTCGTTCGGAATCGCAGCTCGCTCAATGCATGATTTGGCGAGCGACGATCTCAAACGACCAACCCGCGGTGTTGAAGTCTTGGGCTACTAGCCAAGCAACTCTGAACTAATCGCTCGTGCCCACGCATCGGCTTCGATGATTTGCTCCAGTGTCGGGTGCAGCGTGGGTTGATGCTTGGCCATGGTCTTCTCGACCGTTTGCCAGATGGCGGGGAAGGGAATGCGACTCTGGAGGAAGGCATCCACGGCGATTTCGTTGGCGGCATTCAGCACGGCGGGCAGGGTTCCACCCACCTCGCCTGCATGGCGGGCAAGGTCGAGCGCGGGGAAGTCATCGGTGCGTGGCGCTTCGAAAGTCAGCGAACTGAGCTTGGCGAAGTCGATAGGCTTCAAGGTATTGCCCACGCGCTCAGGCCACGTCACCGCATACTGAATGGGGAAGCACATGTCGCTGTGGCTGAGCTGCGCGATAATGCTGTGATCGGCGAACTCCACCATGCTGTGCACGATGCTCTGCGGGTGCACGACCACCTCCACCTTGCTCATGGGCACGTCGAAGAGCCAGTGCGCTTCGATCATCTCCAGGCCTTTGTTGAAGAGCGTGCTGCTGTCGATGGTGATCTTCTGCCCCATGGTCCAGGTGGGGTGCTTCAAGGCCTGAGCCAAGGTCACATGCGCGAGCTGATCGGCAGGCAATTGACGAAACGGTCCCCCTGAGGCGGTGAGCAGAATGCGCAGCACTTTATTGTCGCGCTGGCCGTCCAGGCATTGAAAGATGGCGTTGTGCTCGCTGTCCACGGGCAGCACGTTCACGCCGTTACTCATCGCGCCGGACATGACAGACTCGCCCGCCATGACTAGGATCTCCTTGCTGGCGACAGCCAAGTCCATCTTCTTCTCCACGGCGGCCAGCGCCGGTGCGAGACCCGCCGTGCCCACGATGGCCACCAGCAACATGTCAGCCTGCACAGCCTGCACCAGATCGACCAAGCCCTGCGCACCGTCAAAGACTGTCACGTCCGACGGGAGCAAGGCGCGGGCCTGCTGGGCCGACGCGGCATCTGTCACCGCGATGAACTTCACGCCCGTCTCGGCGACTTGGGCGACCAGGGCCTCCACACTCTTGTTCGCCGCGAGCGCCACCACTTCCATGCGGTCCGGGATGTCACGCGCGACCTTCAGCGCGCTGGTGCCGATAGAGCCTGTGGAGCCGAGAATGATGACGCGCTTCCGTGTTGGCGTAGAGCTTAGGGCGGAGGGCAGAGGGGAAAGCATGAATCAATCAAAGTGTGAGTGTGGCTGGGGTCTTTCTCTTGGCTCTAAGACCTATGCCCTTCGCTGTCTGGCTACCTCGTGAACGCCATGAGATAGAAGTAAAACACCGGCGCAGTGAACAGCAGGCTATCCGTCAGATCCAGGATACCGCCGATACCGGGGAACTTATGCCCGCTGTCCTTGATCGCGATGCAGCGCTTGATGATCGACTCCGCCAAGTCCCCTGTCACAGCGGCGAAGACCATAATCGGCACCAGGATAAGCCCATGCAGCCACGTCACCGGCAGCAGGTGATTCGCAGGCACGATGCTCAGCAGCAGCACCGCCCCCACCAGCGACCCCAAAAAGGCACCACCCAGGCCCTCCCAGCTTTTCCCTGGGCTGATGTGCGGGATCATCTTGTGCTTGCCGATCAGCGAGCCGAGCAGATACGCGCCCATGTCGCTGAACTTCGTCACCACGATCAGGTAGAGCATCAGGAACACCCCCGTCAGCCCCGAGCCATCGCCCCGGAAATACATCAGCCGCACGATGAAGCCAAAGAAGATGACCGTGTAGACCACGCCAAAGACCGTGGAGAAAATGCGCTGCAGCGTCACCTCACCCTCCAGTTCATGGCGGTAGCAAAGGAGGAAGGCACCGTGCACGGACAGCGTCAGCGCGGCCAGGTCCAGCCACATAGGAGGCTCGGTCTTCTTCGTCAGCACATGGTAGATCACCATCGCCCAGTAGCCCAGGCAGATGAATAGGCCCAGCAGGGGGAAGGACCGGTGCTGCGCGTCGCGAATGATCAGGCGGAAATACTCCACCGCCCCGGCCACCCCGAAGAAGCACGCGATCGCGGCGAACAAGGTCTGGCTCTTCCACTGAATGGCCAATCCCATGACGACCCAAAGAACCAGCGAGCTGGATAGGCGGGAGAAGAACACCCGGCCCTTGCTAGGCGGGGAGGTGGGGGCTGCGGGAGAGGGAGCGGACATTGAAACGAGGTGTGAAACTAGTAGCTTACGCGCCAGGATCAAAAGCCAAATCGCAAAGATTGCTTGCCCGCTACCCCCCCTTGCAACTGATCACCGTGAGGCGGGTCCTGAGGCACAGCGGCACGGTCGGTGCGCCTTCGTTGGCCGCCATCCAGAGAGAGAGAGTCGTGCGAGCTGACCCTGGAGGGACGTGGTGTGGCAAGCATGGCTCTCAGGTTCCGCCTCCCAAAGCCCACCGACAGCGGCACCATGGGAATCTTCGGCTTGCGCGTGCCCTCACATCGCGCCATCCAAAGCGGTGCTTCATTACAATGTCGTTTCCCAACTCGTCGAAGCTCTCGGCGATGTCTTTGTCCACGGTTACTACGTGGACAAGGTTCTCATGCATCGTTTCAAAGACCACCCGAAGTGGGGTGCGCGTGACCGGAAGCAGTTCGCCGAGACCTATTACGAGATCGTTCGCTGGTGGCGCTGGCACTGGTATCTGGCTGGCTTGCCCGACGAGGATTGCTTGGTGAAGGAGAAGATCACCCGCGAGCGTGCGTGGCTGGTTTTTGGTGCCTACTGGGTGACCAAAACGACCCACGTGCCCGACTTCAGCGAGTGCTCATCGCTCAATGCCGACCACGTCCGATTCCGGGGCGAGACGCAGGTGGCCCCGGCCATCCGTGCATCCATCCCTGACTGGCTCAATGCGGTCGGCAAGGAAGAACTTGGTGGCGAATGGCCCGACCTGCTGCGCGCGCTGAACCGCCCGGCGGAGGTCTTCCTGCGCACCAACACCACCAAAATCCAGCCCAAGCCCCTGGCGATCAACCTCATCCAAGAGGAGATCGACACCATGATGGTGCCCGGCCTGCCCGATGCACTGAAGCTGATCAAGCGCCAGAGCGTCTTCGGCACCAACTGCTTTAAGGCCGGCCTGTTCGAGGTCCAGGACGGCGCCTCGCAAATGGTCGCCCCCTTCCTCCAGGTGGAGCCCGGGATGCGCGTGATCGACGCCTGCGCCGGCGCTGGCGGCAAGACCCTGCACCTGGCCTGCCTGATGAAGAACAAGGGCCTCATCCAGGCCATGGACCTGCTACCCTGGAAGCTGGACGAGCTGCGCAAGCGCTTCCGTCGCAACGAGATCACCTGCATTCAGCCCGAACTCATCACCAGCCCCACCACCATCGTCCGCTTCAACAAGAAGGCCGACCGTGTGCTGCTGGACGTGCCTTGCTCCGGCCTGGGCGTGCTGCGGCGGAACCCGGACACCAAGTGGAAGCTCAGCCCAGGGGAGCTGGACCGCCTGCGCGGTATCCAGGCCGACATCCTGAAAAACTACAGCACCATGACCAAGCCCGGGGGCAAGCTCGTGTATGCCACCTGCTCCGTCCTGCCCAGCGAGAATCAAGATCAGGTGAAGCGCTTCCTCGACGAGCACCAGGACGAGTGGACCCTGGAAGAGGAGAAGTCCTGGACGCCCAACGTCAACGGCTTCGACGGCTTCTACGCCGCAAGGTTGGCCAGAAAGGCGTAAAGGTGGCCCGCACGGTCCCCGAGCGGCTCAGGAACAGGGAACCACACGAGGCCCATGCGGGTGCTCATGTTATAGAG
>CAXNNN010000257.1:0-5724 GCA_964203095.1 Verrucomicrobiaceae bacterium
CAGCACGTCGAAGCCGCGCGCAACTTCGCCCAGCGCATCTTGCTGGAGGGCGGCAGCACCTTCGACACGCGCCTCAACTTCGCCTTCCGCCAAGTCGTCGCCCGCTATCCGACCAGCGAAGAAGCGGCGATTCTCGAACGCACGCTGACCAAGCACGCAGCGCGGTATCAGGCTAATGCCGAGGCCGCGAAACAATTGATCGCCTTCGGTGACTCCAAAGCCAATGCCACGCTGAAGCCTGAAGAGTTGGCCGCGTGGACCATGATTGCGAACCTGCTGCTGAACCTGGACGAAGCCCTGACGAAATAACCTCTGGAAGGTCAGTGACGAATTCGGTCCTTCTCGAAATTTGGCACATAAAGCATCCAGATTGATTTGTGTTTTCGTGCTTTTCTCGTGGGTTTGATCACCGTCTTTATTTTACCTGAGCGCAATAAGGTCCGCTTTTCAGAAACAGGCCAATGATCAAACAACCAACTGGGTAACATGGGCAAATTGCTCCACGCAAACTCTCTCAATATTGAAAATTCTGGCCACGGAATGTCATATGTCAGCACCCTGCCATCTTCGATGACCATTGCTTCAGCAATTGATGCATTTCTCTGAAACCACCGCTGAGCACAACCTGTGAATTGTTGCACCATGAAATTGTGCATGTCATTCGCTTCTCCCTTAAGCCTTTTGCGGTCTTCGGCATTTAGCTCTGGGAAAGCGGCAGCTACTTCATCGGGGGTAAGTTTGCTGTCCTTTTCTATTACTAACGCGAGACAGAAAACCTGATTTTTCTTTGCCATCGAAGCCACACGATTCCAAGCATCACTTGGAAACAAGTTTCCACTTTTAGACTGTGGCGATTGCATAAACAAAGCCCGGCAGACTGTGACCTATTTGCCTTCACCCTCCTCATCAATACAAAGCGGAAAGCCAGGGCACATGACTGAGCGCGGCACTGAATCACTTTGGCCTTTCACGAAAAACTCCATTTCGCCCCACTCGCCGCAAAGCCAGACTTCCTGCGCTCCGGCCTCATAATACAAGTTCATCTTCTCCAGCATCTCGGCGCGCGTGTTGGAGGGCGACAAGACTTCGACGCAAATCTCTGGAGCGATGGGTAGGCTTGATGCACGGCGATGAGGCTGGAAACGCTCCTTGGAAATCCATGCCACATCAGGCACTCGTGTGCCGTCGGTGGTCTGCACGGGGCATTCCATAATGATTCGCCCACCCTGCATCAAATCACGCAGATGGAAGCCAATATCTGATTCATAACCACCGTGCCAGGCTGATGCAGGACTCATAAGAATCTTGTTATGCTTGTTGGTTTCGATCTTGGCTGGAATGTCCTTTAGCCAGGGGATGGCGCAGACTTCGTCCCAGGTGAGTGTCGACGTGTTCATAGGCGCAAGATAACGGTGGAATCAGCGAATGGGAAAAGCTTTTTCAAACCACCTGAGTCATGCTTCCGGCGAATGACTGGTGCATGCAGCCACGTATGATGTGTAGCCATGCACCCGTTCCACAACTTCGCTCTGCAACAAACACGCCGCCAATTCTTCGGTGGGCTCGGCATCCGCGCTGGCAATCTCGCTTTGGCTTCGATGCTGGGCAGCGAACTGATGGCCAAAGGTGCTGCGAGCAGCCAGGTCATGCCGCCGCTGCCAGACATGCCGCACTTCCCCGCGAAGGCGAAGCGCATCATCTACCTGCACATGAACGGCGGTCCGTCGCAGCTCGACACCTGGGACTACAAGCCGAACCTGAAGGCTCAGTTTGACAAGGACTTGCCCGAATCGATTCGCAACGGGCAGCGAATCACCACCATGACCAGTGGTCAAGCGCGCCTACCCGTCGCGCCGAGCATGTTCAACTTTGCGCAGCACGGCCAGAGCGGTCGCTGGGTGAGCGAGTTGCTGCCGCACACGGCGAAGATCGTGGACGAGCTGGCAGTCATCAAATCCGTGCATACCTCGGCCATCAATCACGACCCGGCCTGCACCTTCGTCATGACGGGCAGCGAGGTGCCGGGCAAGGCGAGCCTGGGTTCCTGGGTCAGCTATGGCCTGGGCAATGTTAGCAACGATCTGCCTTCGTTCGTCGTGCTCACCCCGCGCTGGTCTTCGGGCGCAGCGGCGCAGGCCTTGTTCACGCGCATGTGGAGCAGTGGCTTCTTGCCCACGAAGCATGCGGGTGTTGCGCTGAGATCGAGCGGTGATCCGGTGCTGTATTTGCAAAACCCGCCCGGTGTAGAAAGCAGGGACCGCCGCATCATGCTGGATGCGCTGGGTAGTCTGAATCAGATCAATCACGCTCGCTACGGTGACCCCGAAACGCAGACCCGTATCGCTCAATACGAGATGGCTTTCCGTATGCAATCGAGCGTGCCGGAGTTGGTCGATCTGAAGTCGGAGTCAAAGGCGACCCTTGACCTGTATGGCCCCGACGCGACGAATCCCGGCACCTTTGCGCACAGCGCGCTGCTGGCCCGCCGCCTGGTCGAACGCGGCACCCGCGTGGTTCAGATTCTGCATCGCGGCTGGGACCAGCACGGCAATCTGCCGAAGGACATCGCCAGCCAGTGCCGCGATACCGATCAAGCCTGCGCCGCGCTCGTGAAGGACTTGAAGGAACGCGGTATGCTGGAGGACACGCTCGTCGTCTGGGGCGGCGAATTTGGCCGCACCGTGTATTCGCAGGGCACGCTGACCGACAAGAACTACGGCCGGGATCATCACCCGCGCTGCTTCACCATGTGGATGGCGGGTGGCGGTGTGAAGGGTGGCGTCACTCACGGCGAGACCGATGACTACAGCTACAACGTGGTGGCCGATTCCGTGCACATCAATGAGGTCAATGCGACCATCCTACACCTCATGGGCATCAACCACGAGCGCTTCGCCTTCAAGTTCCAAGGCCTCGACCAGCGCCTCACGGGCGTGGAGCCGATGAAGGTGGTGAAGAGCGTGCTGGCGTAAACATATACATCACCTTTGTGGATCAGTGGAGAAGCTCACCTCTCAACATCTCTACGTCTCGACCTCTCCACGGTTATTCCAAGCCCAGCTCCCCTCGCACTCGCTGCACGCCCGCGACCATGTTCGCGAGCTTCTGCTTGGCCGCCCAGCGCGCGGTTTGGCTGAGGCCGCAATCGGGCGCAAACACCAAGCGCTCCGCAGGCGCATGCTTCAAGCACTCGCGCACCGCCGAAGAGATATTGTCCACGGTCTCGATGTAGTAGCTCTTCACGTCGATGATGCCCACGGCGACATCGTAGCGCTCGGCCATGGGCTTGATCACCTTCAGCTCGGCATACTCGCGGTTCGCCATTTCCACATGCACCTCATCCGCATTCAGGTCGAGGAAGGCGGGGAACAGCGGCCCATACTTGCGATAGCCGACCGGGTGTCCTTTGAAATTGCCAAAGCACAGGTGCGTGCAGATGCGCGCCTTGCGATAGCCCGCTTCCACCGTGCGATTGAAGATGTCCACGAAGCGCCATGGATCTTCCTTGTAGCCGTAGCAGCTCATGCTCGGCTCATCGACACAGATCTCCTCGCAGCCCGCTTGGACCAAGTCGTCAATCTCTTGCCAAACGAGTGGCAGCAGCGCCTCCGTGATCGCGTAACGATCCTTGTATTGGGCATTTGGCGCGAGACGTCCACTCAGCGTGAATGGCCCTGGCACGCTCACCTTCAAGCGCTTGCCAGAGTTGCCTGCCAGCCGCTTGAGCCGCCTGAATTCCTCCACCGCGCCGAGCCCACGCGGGGCTCGTAATTCACCCACGATCTCGTGCCTGCCACGCTGATCGTGTGCTGGCGGACCGAAGCGTCGGGGGCTCGCGGGTTCCAAGGTAATGCCTTCGATGAAGCCGTAGAACGACAGGTTGAAATCGAACCGTGTCTGCTCGCCATCAGTGATCACATCAAGACCCGCATCCAGCTGGTCATCAATGGCCACACGCGCCGCATCGTCCTGCATCTCCGCGATGTCGGCGCTGCCGAATTGATCCAAGTGCCGGGCGCAGAACTCCAGCCAGCCAGGGAAAGGATAGCTGCCAATGACGGAGGTGCGCAGGGGTTGGGTTGTCACTTAGCAACTCTAGCGTGCTTCACCTTCATCGGTCAAAACCAAGCCGCATAACACAAGCTGCGAGGCGCGTAAGTTCGGTGCTCGCACTGATCAAGCTGGGAACGCCTGCACAACAAAGCCTCCATCCTGCAACTGTACGCGATGCAGTTCGTCGAACTCTTCCTCCAGCGTTGGGAGTTCCTGATCGTTGTGCTTTGCTTCGATGGCGTAGTTGGGGACGTGGCGTTCGCGTTGTAGATTCTGCCTGAGCGCTGTCTCCAGGCTGGTTTCCAAGCAGTAGCCGGTGACGCGGAAGCGTGCTGTCTTCGCCAAAGGGATAGAGCGGGCACGCCCGGCGCGGGTGATGTTGGTATTGTCCACCATGCAGGAGATGCGGCTCTTCAGGCACGCCTCTAGCAGCCGCATTTCCTTCACCCGTGTGCGCAGCATGTCGAGATTGAGCCGGACATGGGTGTCGAACAACTGCTCACGCGCGAAGGTGGATTTCCCTGCGGCGGGGATGCCAATGAGGAGGATCAGTTCGGGTATTCTCATGGCGTGTGAATCGGTAGCTTATTCTTTTCCAGAACAGCCTCTAGCACCAGCAGCGCGTCTTCCACTGCTGGCTCGGTTGCTAGTGTTTTGAGGAAGTGATGTAGTTCCTCCAAGGGACTGGTTGATGAGTTCATGTGCATCACAAGTGCCAGCACTCGATTGTGCCGCTGCTGGCCGATGATTTCACCCGCCCACTGGAGCAGGATGCTAACCAGCAAGGAGGCTGCTTGAGAATGGATTCCTTCGCTAGTTAAGCTGTCACGCAGCTGCAATGCCCAGGCGGGTAGGTCGGCGGGCGCTGTGTCACTCACTTGACTGTAGAGAATGCGGAAGTGGGGGTGGATGCCCAGTCGCTGGAATTCTTCGTTGATGCCATCAGTCCGGGGAGCCGACATCTTGAAGCATGTAGTGGTTATTTCCGCAGCCTGACACAGCATGTGATCATCGTCGTCGGCAAGATCAGGGGTGTCGGCTAGCAACTCGTCCACGCTGCACTCGTGAAGCGTGCTGGCCTTCTGGTCGTCGGTTACTCGCCCTTCGAAGAAATTAGTCTGACGCCCAGGCCTAGCCGGAGCAGCCATAGACTTCACCTTCGACGACCCACGACTTGGGGACTGGAGTGGCGGTGGAGCCATGGAGTAGTTAACCTCCAACGACGGCTGATACACCTCGCGCTTGGCCACGGAGACTTTTTCCACCTCGTCCCAGGCGACGAAGGACGTGCCTTGGCAGACTAGGTTGTGGAGGCTGGCGAGTTCGATGGCTTTGGCATTTTTACCGCTAGCAAGATAGTGATCACAGCGCTGGCGTGCCCATTGCAGGCGGGCGGCAGGTTGTTCGGCATCGGGTTGCAAGGTGAAGCGCTGCGTCCATTCGCTGCCATCGGCATGGCGTCCATGGATCATTACTTGATCGAGGGTCTCCACACCGCGAATGGCCACGGTGGTGACTTCGCCCGCGTGCAAATCCGCGAGCTGTGGCGTGTCGTTGGTGGTCACGACATCGCCCTGCACGCAGAGCTGCGTGAGCACGGGGCGACGCAGGGTTTCGGCAAGCCGTTTCACCGCAGCGGGGATGTCATCCTCCGGCGTCATCAGGGCGCAG
>CAXNNN010000258.1:0-5707 GCA_964203095.1 Verrucomicrobiaceae bacterium
CCCATCAAAGAAGAAAGCCTGTCCCCAGGCCGGTGGTTCGGCGATGCGGGTGAAGCGCGCGGACAAGACCCGCCCATAGCGCCCCCTGTCCACCGCCTCCTTCAGCCACGCCCAGCCCGGCCAGAAGCGCAGGCACATGGCAGGCATCAAGATTTTGCCCGCTGCCTGAGCGGCCTCGGCCATGGCACGGGCCTCGTGCGCATGTCGCGCCATCGGCTTCTCGCACAGCACATGCTTGCCTGCCTTCAGCGCGGCGATGGCAAGGTCATGGTGCGTGTGGGTCGGCGTGCAGATGTCGATGACCTCGATCTCTGGATCGGCCAGCATCGCATCGAAGCTGCGGAAGGCCTTAACCTGGGTCATGTCCAGCTTCAGCGGCTGCTGATCGCCGACATTGCCAGAGACATCCGTGAAGTCACCATCCAGACGCCGCCCGCTGGGGTTGCAGATGGCGGCAATGCGTGCACCCTCACACTGGAGCCACGCCTTGAGATGCGTGGCCCCCATGAAGCCGAGGCCGATGATGCCGACTTTGGACATAAGCAGGTTCATTTACCACTAACCGACACTAACTGAACACTCACAGCCGTTTCCTGTTAGTGTTCAGTTAGTGTCAGTCAGTGGTTCACATATTAAAGCTCGCGAATGCGGAGCCCGCGGAACCAAGCCGGATCGCCATGGGCGGTGAGCAGCAGCTTGCCATGACCGGGGGCAAAGCCGACCTTGCTCTTGAACTTGCTCTTTGCGATGGCGGCCTTCCACTCCTCGGTCTGGGTGTCAGCGGAGGAAGATAGGGAGCCATTGAGCCAATGCTCGATCTTGCCATCCTTCACGACGACGCGGCTCTTGTTCCACTCGCCGATCGGCAGGAGCTTCTTGTCCTTCAACGAATCGACGATGTCGTAAATGCTGCCGGTGTTGTGGCTACCGCCCTTGAGACCATCGGGGTGGCCATTGTCGTCGATCATCTGGTATTCGATGCCGAGCCATTCCTTCTCACCGATCTTGTTGACCCAATACTTGATGCCATTGTTGCCCTTGGCCTCCAGCTTCCACTCCCACTCCAATTCAAAGCTGGAGTAGTCCTTGTCATTGATGAGGTAAGGCCCCTTGCCATTGAAATGAAGCACGCCTTCGGGTTGAACTTCCCAACCGACGATCGGCTTGCCATCCAGCGCGGTCCAGCCGGCGAGGGTCTTGCCATCGAACAGAGAAGTCCATTCGCCCTGGGCGTGGGCGAGCGTTGCGGAAGCCAACAGAGTAGCAGCGAGAAGCAGTTGTTTCATGGTTTGGATGCGGGCGAGTTGTTTATCGGTGCGGCGTCGGATTGTCCAGCCTCAAACCACAGCATGTGTTGCCAAGGAAGCTTATCGTAGCTACGGGAAAGCTGCAGTCCATTGGCGGTCATTTCCTTCATGATTTGCTCCTTGCTCATCTTGTGCTCGGGCTTGATCGGCACGCTCTCGTCTTCGGCTCGGAACTCGACGAGAACGATTTGCCCACCCGGCTTCAGCGCCTTCTTCATCGCGGTCAGCATCGGCTCAGGATCGGAGAACTCATGATAGACATCGACCAGCAGAATGAGGTCGCACGACGCATCTGGTAGCTTCGCATCCGTCTGCGTGCCGAGCGCGGGCACGATGTTGTTGATGCCTTCCTTCTTCGCGCGCTCATCGAGCATGGTCAGCATTTCCTGCTGAATCTCAGAGGCGAAGACTTTGCCATCCGGTGCCACGGCCTTGGCCATGGGGATGGTGTGGTAGCCATTGCCGCTGCCCATGTCGCACGCGACCATGCCGGGCTTTAGCATCAGTTGCTCGCGCATCTCCACGCTCGCTTCCTCTTGATCGCGCTTGTGCCGGATCAGCCAGCTCGCCCCCATCCAGTGCATGGTCTGCGCGAGCTCACGACCGAGGTAGGTCTTCGGCGCGGGGTCTTGACCGGGAGCCGTCGTGAGAAGTAGAGAGGTGAAAAGTAGAGAGGTCGGGAAGCCTGACATTCGGGGAAAGCGCATAGTCCTCTCAACGTCTCGACTTCTCCACTTCTCACTTCCCCTGACTTTCACTTCGCCGCCTTCACCTCGTCCCAGGCCTTCGTGTATTTGGCCAAATCGTCGCCGAGATCTTCGATGGCTTCAGACTTGGCGATTTTAGGTGCAGCCGATTTTGCAACCAAGGACGAACCTGCAAACGAAAGTGCTTTCATGAGCCAGAGAAAACATCGGCACACTAGCCAGTCAGAATCGGACGCATTGACTGCATTACGCCGTGAAAATGCAAGCCTCCAAGGCGAGAACGACACTTTCCACCCTGAACGGCAAGGCGACGGCTACAGACGCACCTGGTAGGGTTTCGCCACCGGTGGCATGACCGGAGCTGAAGACTGACTGCGTCGCCCCATGCAAAAGCAGGTCCGGATGACCATCCAACTAAACACATTCGCACCTACACCATTTGTCCAAACAGGCGTTACTTCAGTGCCATTCCCTTGTGTTCCAAATATCCATGGCAACTATGAGGTTTCAATCTTGGACTCTTTGATTAGAACACGTTGCTTCCGATTCTGTGGTTGGTTGGCCATTTCATCGTCTTCAAACTTCGTGATAATCCTGTTCTGCTGCAGAATCTGCGAAATCTCCTCTGAGTTGAGGGATTCCCCCTTCTTGCTGCATAACATTCGATAGACCGCCAGTCGGGAGAAGTTGTCTTCACCGCTCCATATCCCGCAGAGCACTTGTTTATGGGATCCTTTGCCTACGCAAGCCACATGCGAAAACGTTGCCACAAAAGCATCTCCCCGATCCCTGTGGGCAGCGAGGATCGCGAATGACTGGTGTCGAACCAGGCAAGCTTGCACCACAAAAGACCCATGCTTGTCATTCTTGATCGAACCCGTAAACCAGACCCAGTTCGCGTCGGATCCATCGACTCGCTGCAATTTGATAATCTCGGGATGCCATTGGGTTTTCTCATTCTCTGAAGTGCGGCCGTGATCAATAAAATACCCAAACTCCAGGTTCTCATAAAAGGAAGGGTCATGAGGAAGCTTTGCCACGTTTGTCGTCACGATGAGGTTCTTTGAGCTTATTCCCAGGTTTTCGGAAACCTTTTTTATAGTATTTACCCTTATATTAGCCTTCCCGGCAATCAGACTGTTCAAGGTCGAAATGGAGACACCCATATGTGCAGCGATAGCCTTAGGTGGCAATTTCTGGACCAGGAGTAGATTGTCATAAATCTTTTTGAACGCAGCGGCGTTGGGCGTGACTGTGGACATTGCAAGTTAAAAAACGCAAAACTACAACGAATGCATCTACTTTTTTTCAGAAGTAAACGCCGCTCTTTGCCAAGCCACGCCCAGTCGATTTGAATCAGGCTCTTGTGCTGCGGTTTTCAATACCAAGGGGCACCCAAATCAACATCATGCATACTTCCAATTGCGTTCCACCTTCGCTATCAGGCTTTCCATTCCAACCGGCCTTTGACACCTCATCCCTCCGCCTACTTCCCACTCCCGAAGAAATGGTGGCTTACCTCGACAAGTTCATCGTCGGCCAGCAGCAAGCCAAGTGGGCCACGTCAAAGGCGGTCTATAACCATTACCTCGCTTTGTCCCTACGGGATACCGAACACCTCGATCTCGGGCGTCATCATGTTCTTTTGCTCGGACCTACAGGCTGCGGCAAATCTTACCTGGCGACGAAACTCGGCCAGTTTCTCGGTGTCCCCGTCGCCTTCGCCCCGGCCGCTGGCCTAGTCGAGGCTGGCTACAAGGGCAATAGCGTGGAAACCCTGGTTCGCTCGCTTCTAGATGCCGCTGGCGGTGATACCAGGGCCGCCGAGCGCGGCATTATCTTCATTGACGAGATCGACAAGATTCGCCGGGCGGACGATATCGGGCGCGATGTCAGCGGTGAAGGCGTTCAACAGGCTTTGCTCACCCTTCTGGACGGGCGTATTAGCAGAGGCAGCGAGAGCTACGATCATACTGCGGTCGATACCAGCAAGGTCTTGTTTATCTGTGCCGGTGCTTTTGTGAAGCTGCCCGAGATCGTGAACAAGCGAATCGTTTGCCACCTCCCGCGCAAGGTTGGCTTCCTGGAGTCATCGTGCTCCGAACCCCAAGTCCAGGAATCTCGCCCAGTCTTTGACTCCCTGCGCAAGGCCACCACTGAGGACTTCGACAAGTTCGGCATTATCCCCGAACTCATCGGAAGGTTCGGCAGCCTCGCCGTGTTGCACGAATTGGGTGTCAGCGACTATTCGCACATCCTTTCCGATGCCACTCAGAACGGTCCCTGGCAGCGACATCAAGCCATCGCAAAGGCTCACGGCATCAGGCTTGAAGTCACCAGGCTGGGGATTGAGGGTCTGGCCGCACGCGCTGCCGAACTGGGCACCGGGGCACGGGGACTCCAGCGTCTGCTGGCCGAGGCCTTGAACCGCCTTGATCAAAGTTGGCCATGTCTCGCTGACCAGGGTGTCACGCGAGTTGTCATCGACCTGGACTCCGCCACACGGACTATTAGTCCGCACGTCATTCAAGGCAAAAGTCATGGCCCCATTCGCCATGACGAAGAGCTGCGTCGGCGCGCCTTCGCCGGTGTTCCCACGATTTCACCAGCCGGAGATCTCCCAGTCAACTGCATCAGCAACACCGCCAGCTGGAGCGAGCATAGGGTTCAAGCTCGGCTCGATCAAGTGCAGGCAGCCATAGACTGGGAACACACAACCGACAGCGCACGCCGGTGGTGGGAGGCTTTCATCCACGAGCACCAGCAGCGCAAGCCTCTTGTCCTTCGACTGGCCGAAGAACTCGCCGTTCGCAAGGCCACCATCACCGAGTTCTTCCTCTGTTATGTGTATAGCAACACAGACAACATCCAGGCTAACCTCCATTACATGGATTACACTCGCTTGAAGAATGCTGAGAAAAAAGGCCGGGAGGCCCTCCAAAAGGTCGAACAGGATCGACTGCACCAGGCGGAGAAAAAGCGCAAGCATGACGCTCCTTCCAGCGCAGAAGGCAGCCCCCTAGCCACGAATCTTCACGCTACTTCTCGCGACAGCGAGATGCTCTGCTCCATGGATGACGACCCATTCACGGATGAGTGGGGAGAGCCAGGGGACGATCCTGATGACGATACCGCACACTCTGATATCCCCTTCTAACACCCGTGCCGGACATTCCTACCTCCCTGATGGGGAGGTGGCGTGCTAGCTGCATTGCCTTCCTTTGTTACCCCGTCTCTCGCTCTTATCCTTTTATGGTTTCTTATCCCTCTAAAGCCTGGATCATCGATAGTGACCGCCTTCGCGATTAACTCACTGCACAGCAAATCAACAGGTTGTGCCCTTCGCTTACTTCGCCCTCCAACAGGATTCTTTCGAGTTCGGCACGAAGCAGTTTCAAATCACCGATGACGAACTCCTCGAATTCAACTACCGCGTCGGCTCTGCGCTAGGAGTTGCCGCCAGGGGCTGATAACTCTCGAAACGTTAGTCCCTATCAAGCATTGCCGACGAATTTGTTTCAACCTTTTCCTTGTCATCTAAATTGGGAAGTGTCCGTGTGATCGTTAAAACATAAGTGCGGATGGTTGGCGCTCCAACGACAGGTTGGAGCGGTCTTGAAAGAGAACACAACCAACCATCCGACATGAAAAACAGAGCATCAAAACAGACAGAACAGCAAGCAGAGAACGAAG
>CAXNNN010000259.1:0-5687 GCA_964203095.1 Verrucomicrobiaceae bacterium
TTTTCATGTCGGATGGTTGGTTGTGTTCTCTTTCAAGACCGCTCCAACCTGTCGTTGGAGCGCCAACCATCCGCACTTATGTTTTAACGATCACACGGACACTTCCGAGGGTGAAGCCGTGAGTCAAAACTCGGTGGACAGAGTGGTGGTCTAACGGTGGCCGGAAAAAAGTATTGTTTTGTGTGCAAGAGTTCCGTTAAAACTACAGTTGTAGATTTAAATCTCGCCACATGCCAAACGCGTCCTCCATCATCAAGTCACCTGCGATCTCAGATTCTGAGTGGTTGGTTATGTCTGAGTTCTGGCGGCTCGGCGAGGCCACGGTCAAAACCATTCTCGGCGAGCTGGAGGACAAGCAAACGTGGCAGCCGACCACGGTGCAGACGCTGATCAATCGGTTGGTGCAGAAAGGAGCACTAGGTCGCCGCAAGGAAGGGCGCGAGTTCGTCTATGCCCCATTGGTTAGCCAGGATTATTGCACACATGCCGTCAGTCGCTCGTTCATGGACCGGGTGTTTGGTGGTAGGCTGGCACCGCTGCTAGCAACGTTTATTGAGCATCAGGAGTGCTCACCGGACGATCTCGCTGAACTCAAGAAACTACTGGAGGACAAGGCTCATGCTCCTCGGGAATAACCTCATCGACCAGATTGCTAGCGCTGCGGCCTGGGCCTGGAGCACTTCGCTCATCGTGCTGCCGATCATGGTGCTGCTACTGTTGCTCGGGAGATGGCGTTCGTTCCCTGCTAGCTGGCGGTTGGCCCTCGCAGCTGTGGTTGGGATTCGCTTGCTGCTGCCCATGGTGCCGAGCGTTTCGTGGCATCCTTGGCAAAGTGCGAAGTCGAACATCGAAGGTGAAAGCATTGAGTTGGCTTCAATATCGAGCGCCAGCGTTGGGGCATGGATACACGGGGCTTCGCTGGACCCGCCGGAGACAATCATGATTGCTGCGCCCGTCGCTTGGTCTTCCCTTCTGTCGGTGATCTGGCTTAGCGGTGCTATTGTGACTTCAGTCTGGGCTGTGGGTTCGCATCTGCGTCTGCGCTCGTTGATTCAACGGCAAGCGCGGCCTGCGAGCGAGGCTGTGCGCTCCACCTTGACCTGGAGCCGTCAGCGCATGGGAGTGCGGCAGGCTCTGCCGATCTCGCAAATCACAGGTCTGCCGACCATGGCCATCTGGGGTTGGCTCGCGCCGCGATTGCTGGTGCCTCATGATGCGACGGAGCGCTACACGCAGGCAGAGTTGCGGGGGATGCTGCTGCATGAGTTGGTGCATCTGCGTCGCCGCGATGGCATGTGGATATGGCTAGCTCTTGCGGCGTGCGCGATGCACTGGTTCAATCCCTTGGTCTGGCTTTGCCTGCGACGGTATCTGGCAGATCGCGAACTGGAATGCGATCGCGAGGCGCTCAAGCTGCTGCCTGAGACAGAGCGCCTGACCTACGGCCACGCGTTGTTAAAGACTTTCGCAGGCCAGCGCGCTTGGCCACTTGCTACCTGCACTCCTTTTTCCAGGCCGCTACCCAACCACGAACTCCACTACCGTATCACCATGATCGCTCAACCGCTGAACTCTCGCTGGGGTCGTCTCGCAGCCCTGCTCACCGTGCCCGTTCTCGCGATCGGCACGCTCACCACGGTTGCCGATGAAGATGGCAAGAAACCCACGCGTGAAGAGGGTCGGCGTGAAGGCGATGGTGATGGTGCGCGCAAGACGGGTCCCCGTGATGGCGAAGCTCGCACAGAGGGCGCACGTGACGGCGATGTGAAGCGCACAGGGCCCCGCGACGGAGAAGGCGCCAGGAAAGTTGGTGCTCGCGATGGCGAAGGCATGAAGCGAGGTGAAGGTGACGGCGAGGGGCGCAAATCAGCTGAGCGCGAAGACGGCGCTCGGAAGTCTGCCGAAAGTGAAGGCGGTGAGAGGCGGCGTGAAGGTGGAGAACGTGCCTCCACTAAGGCTTCGACTGCAACTGTCACGGCTCAGCAATTGATCATCGCGGTCAACGCAGATGGCAATGTCGTGAACAGTCAGGGTGAAGTCATCGACATCAAGATGGTGCGTGGCCGCATGAAAGACATTGCTGAAAACAATCCTGGCCAAAGCGTCATTCTGCGCGCTGCATCCGACACGCCTCATGCGAAGATCCTCAATGTGTTGGACGCCCTGAAGGACGTCGGTCTGAAGGATGTGACGATGGAACAGGCACCGTAAACCACTCAGTTCGGTTTTCATGCTTCACCGCATCCGCTACTGAGCACGCTGGAGCGTGAAAACCGAGCACCACAAACGCGATGAAACACTTGCTCACCATCCTCTTGCTTGGCGCTTCTCTGAGTATTGCCCAGCAGCCTGCCAAGGACGAAGTGCTGCGCACTCTGACGAAGGCCGCAACCTTCATGCATGACAACCTGAGTATGCATGGCGGCTATGTCTATGCCTTCAGCGGGGATTTGCAGAAGCGCGAGGGCGAGGGCGTCACCGATGCGCACACCATCTGGGTGCAGCCACCGGGCACTCCATTGGTGGGGGAGGCTTTGCTCAATGTGTATGAGGCCACGCAAGATGTGGAGGTGCTGGGCTTTGCTAAAGAGGCTGCCCTCGCCCTCACGCAACGGCAGTTGCACAGCGGTGGCTGGTATTACTCCGCGCATTTCGAGGGCAAGGAGAGCGAGAACAAGTTCTACTGCTTTGATCTGGCGTGGAATCCACAGCCGAATCCGGTGCCCGAGAAAGCTGTGCAACAGCCTGGTGGCTGGGACTTGTGGAGGACGCGCCGTTATGAGGCCAACCTGACGACACTAGACGATGATACGACCCAGGGTGCGCTGCGTTTCCTGATGCGCGTGGATCAAGCACTCGAGTTCAAGGAACCGCGCATTCATGCGGCGGTTGAGCGCGGCATGCGGGCGCTGCTGATTGCGCAGTATCCCAATGGTGCGTGGTCCACGAATTGGGACCGGCTGCACACGGTGCCACCCAGCGCTCAGGATTACCCGATCAAGACAGCGTCCTATCCGGCGGACTATCCGCGTATCTGGCCGAAGGATTTCACGGGCTGCTATGTATTGAACGATGACCTGATTGCCGACTGCATTCATACCTTGCTGCGCGCGTTTGAGATCTATCAAGACGAGCGCTATCTCGCCGGGGCAAAGAAGGGTGGCGAGTTCCTTCTGCTCGCGCAGATGCCGGATCCGCAGCCCGCGTGGTGCCAGCAGTATGACAAGAACATGCAACCGGTGTGGGGGCGTGCCTTCGAAGTCACTGCGATTAGCAGTCGCGAGTCGGAGACCGCTATCGAAGTGCTCATGCTCCTCGCGCGTGCGACGGGTGATAAGCGCTGGCTGGCCCCGATTCCGAAAGCGCTGAGCTACCTGCGCAAGTCGTTGCGACCCGATGGCAAGCTGGCGCGCTATTATGAGATCCGCACCAACACCCCGCTCTATTTCCAGCGCAAGAAAGGTGGGGGCCATGAGCTAACCTACAGTGATGCGAATCCGTCCGACAACTACGGTTTCATCATTGATCCCATCTTGGATGACCTGGAAGCCGAGTATCAGCGTGTGAGCGCGATGCCGACGCCCACTGGTCCGCGTCCGCTGAAGGAGACGCCCGCTGAGCTGGCGAAAGCGGCACGCGAGCTCATTGCGGGCCTAGATCAACGCGGGGCCTGGGTGCAGCACGGGGTGAAAATGAAGCACAACAAGGGCGTCCCTGAGAGCGGGGTCATTTTCAGTGAAGTGTTCGCGCAGAATGTTGCCACGCTTTGCCATTCGATTGGCCTCTATGATCGCGCTCCCTTGACGCAATGAAGACGATTGCTCCGTTTTACTTGGTTCTTATATCGACGGTGTTTGCCGTCGAGCAAAACCCCACGCCCTGGTCCTTTCAACCGCTCCGACGTCCTGCGACGCCTCACGTTCAAGACACAGGCTGGGTGCGTGACGATGTGGATCGGTTCATCCTTGCCGGACTCATGGCGAAGCAACTTTCGCCCAATACCGATGCGCCGCGTGCGGCCTTGATCCGCCGTGCGACACTCGATCTGCATGGCCTGCTGCCCACCGTTGAGGAGGTGTCGGACTTCGAGCGTGACCCATCGGACGATGATCAAGCTTTAGCCAAGGTCGTGGATCGCTTGCTGGAATCGCCGCACTACGGCGAGCGCTGGGCGCGGCATTGGTTGGATGTCGTGCGCTATGCGGACAGCTCGGGCCGCTCCTGGAATGCGCCATTCATTCAGGCGTTCCGCTATCGCAACTGGGTCATTGATTCGCTCAATGCTGACAAGCCCTACATACGGTTCATCGCCGAGCAGATCGCAGGAGATTTGTTGCCCGCGAAGACGGATGCCGAGAAGCGAGAGAATATCATTGGCACGGGTTTCCTTGCGCTCGGCTGTGTCGATCTCACTGCGCTGCAATACGAGCAGTTCATCATGGATCGCGTGGATGATCAGATCGATGTTACCACGCGTGCTTTCCTTGGCCTGACCATCGCTTGTGCGCGTTGTCACGATCACAAGACCGACCCGGTGACCGCGCACGACTACTATGCGCTGGCGGGTTTGTTTTACAGCACCGATACCCACAGCGGTACGGCGCACAAAGCAGAGCTGGGGCCAAACTTGTATGTCGATCCAGACCGCCTGCTCACGCTGCCCTCGACGAAGCCCTTGGTTACAGTCTCGGCCAAGTCTCCGCCGCTCAAGTCCGGTGAGGTGAATGCGATGGATGACATGGTTTCGATGACGCCCAAGACTGGACGTTATGCGACCACTTACACCTATGATTCCTCGCTCGCGATGGGTGTGCGTGAGGGAGATGTGCAGGACTGCCCGATTCGCATCGCAGGTGATCCGTATGAGGAGGGCAAGACCCCGAATCGTGGTGAACTGAAAGTGCCTAGCCTGCCTCCCGTTCCGAAAGTGGGGCCGAAAGAAAGCGGTCGCTTGCAATTGGCGCAGTGGATCTGCCAGCCGACGCATCCGCTGACTGCGCGTGTGATGGCGAACCGAATCTGGGCACACCTGTTCGGGAAAGGGATCGTGAACACCGTGGACAACTTTGGCATCACAGGGGAGAAGCCGGTGCAGCCAGAGTTGCTCGATCACATCGCGATTCGCTTCGTCGAGTCTGGCTGGTCGGTAAAGAAGTTCATCCGCGCGCTGATGCTGAGCCACACCTATCGTCTGTCATCAGCCACCAATGGCGTCGCCATGGACATCGATCCTGCCAACGATCTGCACTGGCGTATGAGCCCGCGTCGCGTGGAAATGGAAGTCATGCGCGACACACTGCTTCAGTTGAGTGGCGAACTGACCACCGAACGGCCCGAAGGTATCCAGGTCACAGGCAACGGAGGCAAAGGCAACACGGGCCGCACACTAGGCAAGCTCGGTATCGACTCGCCCTACCGCACGATCTATCTGCCCGTGTTGCGCGACTTATTGCCGGAGATGCACGAGACCTGGGACTTCCCGAACCCCACACAAATCAAAGGTCAGCGCGAGGTGACGACGGTGCCCTCGCAGAGCCTATTCATGCTCAACAACGAGCTAGTAGTTAGCACAGCGCGCGCCTTGGCCGTGCGTCTGTTGGAATCAATGGCGAGCGGCGAAAAGCGCGTGCAATTGGCGTATCGTGCCTTGTTCAGTCGTGAAGCGGATGCCGATGAAGCAAAGGCCG
>CAXNNN010000260.1:0-5678 GCA_964203095.1 Verrucomicrobiaceae bacterium
GATGAAGCCTGCGCGACTGACCTTTTCCAGCGAAGAAAGCGACAGGTTGAAGCCCACCTCATGCTCAAGCACCAGTCCATAGCGCCTGCGGTCCTCGCTCACCAGCACGAGCCCTTCGCGAATGGTTTCCTCGGGGTGCTGTGCACTGAGTTCCTTGCCGTTCAGTCGCACGCTGCCACGCGTGCGTTGCCCATACACGCCGAACAAGTGCATCAGCAGTTCGGTGCGGCCCGCGCCCATCAGCCCACCGATGCCGAGCACTTCCCCCGCCCGCAGTTCGAAACGGATGTCGTGCAGCCGCTCGTCCACACTGAGACCCTCGACATGCAGCATGACCTCGCCCGGTGTGCTGGCACGGCGAGGAAACAAATCAGCGATCTCGCGCCCGACCATGTGCTTGATCACTTCAGATTTGTTCGTCTCTGAGGCGGGCTTGGTGAAAACCGATGCGCCATCACGCAGCACGGTGATGCGGTCGGAGATGGCGAAGACCTCGTCCAGCTTGTGCGAGATGTAGATGCACGCGATGCCGCGCTCACGTAGGTCGCGCAAGATGTCGAGCAGGATGATGACTTCATGCTCCGCAAGGGCGGCTGTGGGCTCATCCAGGATCAGAATCTTGGAGTCCTTCGCCAGTGCCTTGACGATCTCGACCAGCTGCTTCTGCCCCACACCGAGCGTGCGCACTTCGGCGGCCGGATCGAGTTCCACCTTGAAGCGGTCGAGCAACGCCTTTGCTTCACGGAACATGGTGGGCCAGTCGATGAAGCTACCCCAGCGCCGTGGCTCCCGCCCCAAGAAGATGTTCTCCGCCACCGTCATGTCCTCGACCAAGGCCAGCTCTTGATAAATCACGGCCAAGCCTGCGCGCCCTGAATCTGCGATGCCGCTGAACTTGGCTTCGTTGCCATGGACCTCGAAACGGCCTTCATAGGAGCCGGGAGGATGAATGCCGGACAGGAGCTTGATGAGTGTGCTCTTGCCCGCGCCATTCTCCCCGCACAATGCATGGACTTCACCGGCACGCAGATCAAAGGACACCCCGCTCAACGCCTTCACGCCTGGGAAGGTTTTGGTGATGTCGTGGGCGGTGAGGATGGGGATCACGGTTTAGAATCCGAAAACTGAAGGAGGCAAGCCCGACTGCCGAATGATCGAGCGAACGGTGCCGATTGGAATCTCCTTCTTTGGATGAGGAACAATGACGACACGGCCTTCCGCTGACTTGAGCTTCAAGTGGCTTCCCTTTTGCGAATAAGCATAGAAGCCGTGCTGCTGGAGCACCTTCAGCAGCTCGCTGGATCCTGGCCGATTAGGCATAGACCACTTCTTCTCCAAGGGTTGCTTCCTCAATGGATTGGTAGTCACCGGCACCATCTTCAAAATACAGCTCAAGAGCCTCTTTCAGGCTGGCGACTGCTTCTTCCTTTGTTTCTCCGAAGCTGGACACATCTACATTCAAGCATTGGGCGACGAAGTAGTGATCCTCACGATACAAGCAGTAACGGATGCGATGCATAGCGAGAGAGTAGCGCTCCAAATGAAGGGTTCAAGTTATGGCTTCGCTCCTTGATACACATCCGCCTCCTTGCGGAAGCCGTCCTTCACGACCGTCTCACGCATGTTGTCCTTCGTCACGGCGACGACATCGAGCAAAATACTGGGCACGGGTTGCTTGCCATTGTCGATCTCAGCCTTGGCGATGATCGGCTTGCGTTGAGCGAGCTTTACCGCTGCGACGGCGGCTTGGGTAGCGAGCTGTGTGATGGGCTTGTAGATCGTCATGGTTTGCGTGCCGTTGACGATGCGCTGGCAGGCGGCGAGGTCGGCATCTTGGCCGGTGACGATGATTTTGCTGGCCAAGCCTTCCTCGGTCAGCGCTTGGATCGCGCCACCTGCCGTGCCGTCGTTGCTGGCCAGGATGGCATCAAAATTCGGGCCAATCTTCGTGATGGCGGCGTTGGTGATCTTCTTTGCGTTCTCCGGCTTCCAATCCTCGGCCCAGTCTTCGTGCAGCACCTCCACTCGGCCAGTGGCGATGAGCGGTTGCAGGATGTTGTCCTGCCCTTGCTTGAAGAGCTTGGCGTTGTTGTCGGTCTTCGCGCCGTAGATGCGCAGAAGGCGCAGCTTGCCGTTCGCGGGGATACGATCCGCCAAGAACTTGGCCTGTAGTTCGCCGACCTTTACGTTGTCGAAGGTGATGTAGAGATCGAGGTCGCAGCCTGTGATCAGGCGGTCATACGACAGCACGGGAATGCCTGCCTCATGCGCGAGTGCCACGCCTTTGGCCATCGCTTCGCCATTGTGTGGGATGATCACCAGCGCATCGACTTTGTTCGTGATCAGCGATTGGACATCCGTGATCTGCTGGGTGTCGATGCTGTTCGCCGACAGGTAAGTCACATCCGCGCCTAGCTCCTTGGCCTTCGCCAGAAACAAATCGCGGTCACTCTGCCAGCGTTCTTCTTTGAGCGTGTCCATTGATAGGCCGATGAGCGGTCGTGTCCGCGCCGTGCTTGCCGCAGGTCCGCTGCGTGACAAAGCCAAGCCCGTGATGACACTGAGCGCGCAGGAGGCGAGGACGAGAAGGATGCGGAGGTTCATGAGCGCGCGGATGATGCCATGAACGCCGTGCGCTAGGAAAGCGTTTTTGTGTCTGGAGTTCGAGCTTCAAACATCGCTACGAACTCAGCGCCCTCAGCCGCTCCAGCGTGGTGGGGTGCGAGTAGTGCAGCCAGACGTAGAAAGGATGCGGGGTCAGGTGGGCCTTGTGATCCTTGGACAACTTTTTCAAGGCGCTGGCCATCGGCGCGGCGCTGCCGACGGACTCGCGGGCGAAGTGGTCGGCCTGGTATTCGTGCTTGCGGGATAGGCCCTGAACGAACGGATCAAACACATTGCTCCAGGGGCCATAGACCAGACTGAATAGCACCAAGCCCATGGCCGTGCTTGGATACATGACCCCGAAAGCGCTGAACAGGCGATGATCCTGCAGGGCGAAGTGGAGTAGGGTGAACATGAGCGCGGTCATCCCCAGGCCAAGTGCCATCTGCTGCGGCACGTGCTTCAGCTTGTTGTGGCCGACTTCATGCGCGAGCACCGCGACGATTTCATCCTGCGTGTGGTTGGCGATGAGGGTGTCAAACAACGCGATGCGCTTGGTCTTGCCGAAGCCGGTGAAGAAGGCGTTGGCCTTGGTGCTGCGGCGGGAGCCATCGACGATGCTGATGTCCTGCACGGGGAACTTGAGCTTCTCCCCGAGGGCAAAGATGGCCTGGCGCAGCGGGCTGTCTTCCATGGGCGTGAACTTCATGAACATCGGCATGATCAGGCGTGGAGCGATCCACGAAGTGAACAGGCCAAACAAGGCCACGGCCAGCCAAGCCCAGGCGAAGCCATACGAAAGATTTTCCAGTAGCCACAGAACAGCGGCAAGGATGGGCAGGCCGAGCACAGCCGAGAGGATCACGCCTTTGACGTCGTCGCTGATGAAGGTGCCGGGCGTGGTTTTGTTGAAGCCGAACTCGGCCTCGATTTTGAAGGTGTCCCAGGCTTCGAAGGGGAGGCTGATGAGCATGTTGCCAAGCGCGAGCGCACTGAGCAGGACGAGGCCCGTGCCGATGCTGCCCAGTCCGAAACCCATGCTCCAGCGATCCAGCCAGCCAAAGCCGCCCGCGAACCAAAAGGCCAGGAGCAGAGCAAGCATGATGGCCTCGCGCAGCAGCGAGAACTTGGTGCTGGCAATGTGATACTCCGCCGCCTTCTCCATGTCCTCGGGTGTGACCAAGTCCTTCATCGGCTCCGGCACCTCCTTGCTCAGGCGCGACAAGTTCAAGAGGTCGGCCAGCAGCTTGATGTGAAACCAGCCAAGGATGCCGACAATGGCGGCGAGGAACCAGGGGTTGCTAAGAGTCATGGCAGTTAAAGAAAAAGGGCAGCCGAGCAGGTGAAACCTTATTCGACTGCCCCTGAGAAAGGAGAAGGGAAACTAGACGAAGAACTTCAGCTTCACCATGATCGGAATGATCAGAATCGCGAGGATGTTCACCACCTTGATCATTGGGTTCACAGCAGGGCCGGCCGTGTCCTTGTAGGGATCACCCACGGTGTCACCGGTCACTGCGGCTTGATGGGCGAAGCTGCCCTTGCCGCCGTGATTGCCTTCTTCGACATACTTCTTGGCATTGTCCCAGGCGCCACCAGCGGAGGTCATGGCGATGCCGACGAACAGGCCGGTGACAATCGTGCCGATGAGCACGCCACCGAGAGCTTCCTTGCCGAGGAAGGCGGTGCCGACGACGAAGATCAGCGGCAGCAGCGCGGGCACGGTCATCTGGCCGAGCGCGGCCTTGGTCACGATGTCCACGCACTCCTTGTAGTTCGGAGTGACCGAGCCATCGAGGATGCCTGGGAACTTGGTGATCTGGTCACGCACGTTGCGCACCACGGCACCGGCGGCATTGCCCACGGCGTCCATGCAGAAGGCGGTGAACAGGAACGGCAGCAAGCCGCCGATGAACATGCCGATGATGACCTTCGGGTTGGTCAGGTCAAAGGCCATCGTGACGCCGGGCAGGTAAGCCTTCAGATCTTCCACATACGAACCGAACAGCACCATCGCGGCCAGACCGGCGGAGGCAATCGCGTAGCCCTTGGTAACGGCCTTCATGGTGTTACCCACGGCATCCAGTTCGTCCGTGATCTTGCGCACGCCTTCAGGCAGGCCAGACATGGCGGCGATACCACCCGCGTTGTCAGTGATCGGACCAAAGGCATCCAGCGCGATGATGATGCCCGACATGCTGAGCATGGAGACGACGGCGACAGCAATGCCATACAGACCCGCCCACTCATAGCAGGTCCAGATGCTTGCGGCGATGAGCAGCACAGGCATCAAGGTGGCGTGATGACCGACGCTGATGCCGGCGATGATGTTGGTCGCGTGACCGGTTTCGGAAGCCTGAGCAATGCGGCGCACCGGGGCGTGGTGCGTGCTGGTGAAGTAGTTGGTGATCCACACGACCAAGAAGGTCAGAACGATGCCGACCAAGGCGCAGTAGAAGAGGTTGGTGGCCTGCGCGGCGGGGAACATGCTGTCCGTGGCGACCTTGAATAGGCCAGCGGAAACAAGACCGGCGACAGCCACACCACCGATGAGAGCGGCGGTCGCGCTCTTCTGCTTTACGAAGTTCACAAAGCCGATGCCGATGATCGAGGAGACCAGCGACAGCGCGCATAGCACAAAGGGATAGATCAATGCGGCAGCATCGTCCTTCACGGTCAGGAAGGCGACCAGCACGGCACCGATCAAGCTAACGGCATACGTTTCAAAAACGTCAGCGGCCATCCCGGCGCAGTCACCCACATTGTCGCCCACGTTGTCGGCGATGGTTGCTGGGTTGCGAGGATCGTCTTCGGGCAGGTTTTGCTCGTTCTTGCCGACGAGGTCAGCGCCCACGTCAGCGGCCTTGGTATAGATGCCGCCACCGAGACGGGCGAACACGGAAATCAATGAGCTGCCGAGGGCCAGACCCACGAGTGCATCAATCGCTTCCTTGGTGCCCGCGATCTTCACCATTGCGGCGTAGAAGCCAGCGACCGAAAGAAGCCCCAGGGCCACCACCAGTAGCCCCGTCACGGCGCCGCCGTTGAAGGCGACCTTTAGCGCGGCGTGCGAG
>CAXNNN010000261.1:0-5667 GCA_964203095.1 Verrucomicrobiaceae bacterium
TGCGGGCCATCGAAGTGCTCAATGGTCGTACGTTCGCCAAGGTTCAGCTTGTTGTAGAGGCGGCGCACTTTCGCATACTCGTAGTTCACCCATTCATCCGTGCCAACGCCGTCGTTGTGCCCGCGCTCGACCATGAATGGCCTTGGCGCAATGAGCGCCGCCATCTCGGCATAGTTGAAGGTGCGGCCCAGGTTCCACTCCCAGATTTCGTATTCGTGGGTGTGGAGATAGCTCATGGGCATGTCGGTGCTGACGCACTTGCGCACCCACTCATTGAAGTCACCGCTGCAAATGCTCAGGCAGTAATCAGTAAGCACCGCTGGGATTCGCATGGCGCTCTTGCCTCCGTAGCTGAGTCCATAGAAAGCGATCTTGTCCTGCTGCACGAAGGGCTGTGATTTGAGCCACTCCAGAATGCGCTGATGCTGGCCAATGATGAGGCTGAACAAGGTCTTGCCTAGCGGGTTGAGTTTCCGCTGCAAGCCGCGAAACGCATCCTGGCCACGATACAGATTGTGCGGTGCGAACGTGATGTAACCGCGCTCGGCCAAGCGCAGGGCAAAGGCTTTGTAAGGGGCGAAGGCTTTGCTTTGCGGGTCGTCATTGAAGGTGTCCTCAGGAAGACCTTCCAGCCCATGCTGACAGACAATCACAGGTCGCTTCTCGCCAGGTTTCAGTTCCTTCGGTAGGGCCAGCCAGCCCCAGGCGAATACGCCATCCCAGACATCCAACGTGAGCTCGTAGATTGCCACTTTGTCGGTCTCTTTCACCAAACGGCTCCTGGCATTCATGGGCCCATTTGGATCGGGGAAACGGCCAACGACGTCGTTCCAGAAACGCTCGCGCTGAGCCACTGTGTGCTTCTGAAAAGCCTCGACCGACGCGAGTGGCAGCCGCTTCCAGAAGGTCTTGGTGCGTTCCTCCTCGGTATCCACCAACAAGCGTTGTGTGAAGGATTCCAACTCGCTCATCTGTCGCTGCTGCCGTGTCTTGTCCTTGGCGATGCTGGTGGACGTGCCACTCATCTTGGCTCCGTTGATGATCTGTTGCGCCGTGTCCGCAGGGAACACATGCGTGACCACTTCCTTTAAGCCCTGTTCTTCGGTGCAGAGTTGAATCCAATTGCCGGGCACGATGGCTTGCGCACGCTGCAACTCGGCCTTGGCCGCATCGAGTGATGGCGTCACGATTTTGCCCGGTGCCGCAATCGAGCGCTCGCCTTTTTGGGCAACAGGTGGGCCTAGCATGGAAGGGAAGCCGAGGTGGTGAATCGACAGCGGGCGTGGCGCAATCAAGGAAGCGATCTCGGCATCGCCAAACTCATTCAACAGGCCGAAAATATTTCGATAGATTGGCTCGGACCACATTGACTCACGCGGACCGAAGTAGCCCCACACGTAGCAGGAGTCGATGCGCGTATCGAGCGCGGCCGCATACAGCGCGATCATCCCACCTTCGCCAAGTCCCGCGACGAGCACGGGTAATTGTTCTGGCTGCGCCTTGAACCAGTCCACCACGGACAGCACTTTCTGCACCTCGTAGCCAATGATGTGCCGACCCAGTTCAAACGACTGCCGGTAGATCCACTCACGGTGCGGCACGTTCGTTTTCACGCCGTAGCGGTCATTCCTGCTAAACTCTGAATCACGGCTGATTAGCATGGGGATGACGAACTCGCACCCAGAAGTGACGAGTAGGTCGTCGACCAGCTTTTCGGGATCGGTATCAGCATCGGGAATGTAAACCACACGCGCCAGGGCCTTGCCTTTGGGCTGCACCAGGATGCCTTCGCCATGCACGCCGGGGAACACTGGCCAGCGCACACGCTGGATGCGCGCCAGGGTGGTCTCCGCCAGCATCGAAGGCGTATTGGTGTCTCCCACCAAGTCCATCGCAGTCATCGGCAATCTGGGGTCAATGGCACCGATGATTTTTTTCAATTGTTCTCGATGCACAGCGCTATCTCCGGGCCACAGAGCGGCACGGTTAGCTTTGGAATTTTCGATCTCGCGTAGCAGAAAGTGATCGGCTCCTGCGACCATCGCCGCCGAGAAATCTGAATCCGCTATTAGCGGCTGTGTGCCTTGCAGTAGTGTTTCCGCAGCTCGAACAACAGAGATAAGCAGGGTGAGAGTAAGAACGAGGCGCTTCATAGATAAAGCCGTGTTGGCATGATCTACTACGCATGTTCTGTCCCTGCTCTTGTGTTCGCTAGAGCTTCTCTTTCACCAGCAACTCCAGACGGTTCACACCACGACGAATGCGCGCCTTCACGGTGCCCAGCGGCTGGCTCAATTTCTTGGCGACTTCGGACTGCGATAGACCGCTGAAATAGGTAAGCTGAACCGCTTCACGTTGATCTTCGGTGAGGCTGCGCATGGCAAGCCGCAGGGCTTCGCCTTGCTCCTGAACGTCCAAGCTTTCTACTGCCGAGGCCTCGAACTCAGGTTGAGAGACTCGGTGCTCGACTTCGAACTCATCATAGAGGCGGCTACGACGCTGCTTGGCTCGGATACGATCGATCGCGCGATTGCGAGCCATCGTGGTGACCCATGTGAGCGGCTTGCCCTTGCTTGGCTCGTAAAGGTGAGCCTTCTGCCAAAGTGCAATCATAACATCCTGGAGAATGTCTTCCGCGTCCTGTTGATCGTTCAGCACATGGGAGACGGTGGCGAATATCAGGCCGTAGTGCATGTGATGAAACTCATGAAAAGCAGACGCATCCTTCTGCGCGATACGCTTGAGCAGACTGGCATCGCGTGCGATAGCGGCCTCAAGTTCATCAAGAGAAATAGCGGTGTTGTTTTTCATGGTAAGACGGTGTGGTTTGCTAACGAATTTTAGTTTGGGGCGAAGTCTTGAAACAACACTTGGAAAAAAGCGAAGTTAGCATTTGAGGGGGCTTCAACAGCTGCTGCTCGGTTTGGAGTTGTGGCACACCTTTGGCTTCACTAGCCTCTGTATTCATGGATCGACTCATTAGCCTATTTGGCCTCGTTTGTTTTATCGCTGTGGCGTGGCTGCTTTCAGCTGATCGCCACCGCTTTCCACTGCGCGTCGTTGTAGGGGCACTGCTGCTACAGTTGGCCGTCGCTTTTTTCACACTGCGCACCCAGGTTGGGCATGAGTGTGTGGTCTTGGCCGACAAGGCATTCAATAAGTTGCTTGGTTTTGCTGGAGAAGGCTGCGCCTTGGTTTTTGGTCCGCTGGCCAATATGCCGTTGATGGAGCAGAAGTGGGGACCAGGTAACGGTTTTCTCTTCGCGGTAACAATCACCGGCACGATCATCCTGGTCTCAGCGCTCAGTGCCTTGCTTTATCACTACGGTATCTTGCAGATGGTGGTGCGTTGCATTGCCTGGGTCATGCAGAGGCTGATGGGGGTGAGCGGCACGGAGAGCCTAGCAGCTGCAGCGAATATTTTCCTGGGACAGACCGAGGCACCATTGGTGATCAAGCCCTACCTGCGCTACATGACCCAGAGCGAACTGCTCGCTATGATGGTGGGTGGCATGGCAAGTATCGCTGGCAGTGTGCTCGCGGCTTACATCGGCATGGGAATCAGCGCAGGCGACCTGCTCACGGCTTCCGTGATGAGTGCCCCAGCCTCGCTCATGATGGCCAAGATTCTTTTGCCGGAGACAAATGCCGCAGCGGTGACGGCGACAGTCAGCGCGAAGATGCAATGCGAGTCCGTGAATGGCGTGGATGCCGTGTGTCAGGGCGCGAGCGATGGCATGAAGCTGGCAATCAATGTGCTGGCCATGCTGATCGCCTTCGTGTCAGTGGTGGCCCTGACGAACTACCTGCTATCGCTGCCTCTGCGATTGATCGATGTGTATGAACCTCGCCCCATGCAGCTCGTGTTGAGCTGGTTAAACGCGCCCTTCGCTTGGCTGATGGGCGTGCCTTGGAAAGATTGCCTGACGGTCGGCTCCATCCTCGGCGAGCGCATCGTGCTCAATGAGTTCATTGGCTATCTCAGTCTCAGCAAGGCGGGCTTGGACCCGCGCACCACGATGCTGACCACGTATGCCCTGTGTGGCTTCGCTAACTTCAGTAGCATCGCCATTCAGATAGGTGGTATTGGTGCTCTTGCCCCTGAGCGCCGTGGCGAACTGGCCCAGCTCGGCTTCAAATCGATGATTGGTGGCCTGCTTGCTTGTTATAGCACGGCGGCGATTGTGGGGCTGCTAACCTAGCCCTTCGGTCCAACGCATCCATGACCCCAAAGCGCACTTGTGGGTGCTGCTGGAGCATGATGTTTGATTGGGTGCCTGTGTTACGCATCGAATCTTTCAACCCCACTGAACTGGAGCTACTGGGGCCTTCGATTCAAAGCTCACGTCTGTGTGGTAGCGTTTCGCGATCTCATTCCAGTCACCGATGGGATTTGTATTCCAGTCAAACTGATCCCCATCCTTGCCCACTCCTTCGGTAGGGCAGCCTTCAACGCCGAACTGAACCATCGCAATCTCTTCCTCGGTTTCGGGTTGTTTGAACACATACGATTGCCCGAACCGATTATCGCGAGTGATACAACGTGGGGCGCACTCGCGGCACAAATCGCAGTCGGTGCATTGAGCGTCGATGTAGTATCTCCCTGGAACGTTGATGGGATATCGATCCTGGAACGTGGCCATGAGTTCGAGAGTTGGTTAGCTCGCTCGATTCACCGCGCTGAGCACCGCTTTGATTGATGCCAGTTCGATGTTTGTATCGGTACCTGCACCCCAGACCGTTTTGCCTGCGGTGGTTTTGATTTGGATGAAGGCGAGAGCGCTAGCGCCCGTGCCGGAACTGAGACTCTGTTCGCGATAGGTCGCGACCTCAAAGGTGGGCGCACCAGCATCGGTGACGAGGGCATTGACGAAGGCAGCGATGGGGCCGTTACCTTGGCCGTTGATACCTTGTTCTTTGCCGTTCTTCACCAGGGAGCAGCGGCATTTGAAGACGCCGTCCACACCGTCGGCATGGAAGTGATGCAGTGCATAGGGCTGGTCGCGATCAATGTATTCCTTCCAGAACATGTCGCGTAACTCCACGGCGGTTACCTCGCGGCCGAGGGCGTCGACAAGGTCGTTGGCGATGGGGCCAAACTCACGTTGCAGATCCTTGGGCAGCTCAATGCCGAACTCGCTCTCCAGCAGGTAGGCAACGCCGCCTTTGCCGGACTGTGAGTTCACGCGGATGACCTCGCGATACTCACGTCCGATGTCGTGTGGGTCGATGGTGAGGTAGGGCACATCCCATGGTTCGCCGTCAACTTGACCAGCGAGGCCTTTCTTGATCGCGTCCTGGTGGCTGCCACTGAAGGCGGTGAAGACCAACTCGCCTGCATAGGGCTGACGTGGCGGCACAGTCATGCCGGTGCAGCGCTCATACATGCCGATCAGCTTGTTCATGTCGCTGAAGTCCAGCTTCGGGTCGATGCCGTGCATGTAGAGATTCATTGCGACTTGCACGATGTCCAGATTGCCTGTGCGCTCTCCATTGCCGAACAAGGTGCCCTCTACACGATCCGCTCCTGCCAGCAACCCCAGCTCGGTAGCTGCCGTGCCAGTGCCACGGTCGTTGTGTGTATGCAGGCTGATAATCAGTGAGTCGCGGTTCTTAATGTGCGTGCAGACCCACTCGATCTGGTCGGCATACACATTCGGCCCGGCG
>CAXNNN010000262.1:0-5613 GCA_964203095.1 Verrucomicrobiaceae bacterium
GCTACGATCACCGCGTCGTCGATGGCAAGGAAGCCGTGACCTTCTTGGTGCGTGTGAAGGAATGCATCGAGAACCCTGCCCGCTTGCTGATCGGTGCGTGACGAAACAGTGGAAAGTGATGAGTGCTAAGTGCTAAGTTTTGAGCGATAGGTGGTGAGGTCCTGTCTTTCTGGGCCTGACCACTCCGCATTAAGCACTCAACACTCGGCAGCCACTCCATGTTCTTCGACCCCGACAACACTGGCGCTCCGTCACAGGACATGCCCAGCCCGCGCGGCTTGGTGGTGTGGGTGCGGAACAAGTTCCTGACCGGGCTAGCAGTGATCACACCCGTCATCGTGACGTGGTGGATCTTGCAGTTTGTTTACAAGGTGCTGCATGACTGGAGCCTGCCCCTCCAGCAGTTCAGCGTCAGCCGCATCAATGAACTCGCAGGCGAGCAAATCATCGATCCTGCCAGCACCGGCTTCCTGATGTTCGAGAAGTTCGTCGGCGTGCTCATCCCTTTGGCAGCGCTGATCGCTCTAGGCGTGCTCGCATCCAACGTCATCGGTCGCCAAGTCGTCGAAGCCATTGAACGCCTGCTACTGCGGGTGCCCTTCATCAGCTTCATCTACAAGACGCTCAAGCAGGTCATTGATGCCTTCAAAAACTTCGGTGGCAAAGCTGGCTTCAAGCGCGTGGTCTATGTGGATTACCCCTCTACCGGAGCCTGGATGATCGGCTTCGTCACTGGCTACTACTACGAGAGGGTAAAGAAGAAGGAGATGGCGATGGTCTTCGTGCCTGGCGCACTGAGCCCCATGACTGGATTGCTGCTAGTGGTCGAAAAAGAGCGGATCATTGACGCCCCGATGACCATGGAGGAGGCTATGAAAATGATCTTCTCAGGCGGTCTCGTGGGTCCCGATTCCCAGGGCTCGGCACGCCCTGTGACGCCCGTGACAGCATCTGTGCCTGCAGCATCCCCTCACGACCTTCCCCCGGGCCTGCCAGTGGCCGACGCCGATGACCTCGCACTCACTGAGATGCCCTCAGTCGCGGTCCCCTCTACCACCGCGACCGCCAATACTGAGACCCCGGCCAAGTCAAAGCTGCGCCGCGCTTTCAGTGCTCTGACCAGGGCATAGCCCCTCACAAAAGAGCGGTCTGCGAGGCTACGTGATGCATTGATTGACAAGGAGCGGAATGTCTTGGCAAATCCACACGTATGACTGTGCCTGCCATGAAAGTGCTCTCCCACCTTAGCTTGATCTTCCTCGCCACCGCCAGCGTCCACGCCGAAGCCCTTTGGCCGGAGTTCCGTGGTCCCACGGCCCAAGGCCACTCCACTGCTACTGGCCTACCCACGGAATGGAACAAAAGCAAAAACGTCATCTGGAGCACCGAAAGCAAAGGCCGCGCCTGGTCATCTCCCATCGTGGCGGATGGCAAAATCTTCCTAACGGACGCGACCGAGAAGGGAAACAAGCTACTGCTGCATGTGCTCGCCCTGGACGCCACCAGCGGCAAAGAACTCTGGAATACTGAGGTGCTGGAGGAGACGGATTTGGCCGCCAAGAAAATGCATCAGAAGAACAGCCACGCGAGCCCCTCGGCCATTTGGCAAGATGGACGCATCTACGCCCACTTTGGTCATCATGGCACAGCTTGTGTCGATGAGGCGGGCACGGTGCTCTGGACCACCCAGGAGAATCGCTATGCGCCTGTGCATGGCACTGGTGGCAGCCCGGTGATTGTCGATGACCTGCTGATCTTCAATGCCGATGCCGCTGCGAACCCCAGCGTGATCGCCCTCGACAAGAACACTGGCAAAACCCGGTGGAAAATCGCCCGTAGCAGCGAGACCAGCCGCAAATTTTCCTTCTGCACGCCGCTCGTTATCGAGGTCAATGGCCAAAAGCAAGTCATCACTCCAGGCAGCGGCGTAGTGCAATCTTTAAACCCCTCCGATGGCACTGAAATCTGGCATGTGAGCTATGGCCAAGGCTACTCCGTGGTCCCCCGCCCCATCTTCGCCCATGGCCTGATCTTCCTGAGCACGGGCTACGACAAACCCGTCGCCTACGCCATCAAACCCGATGGCAAAGGTGATGTCACGAACACACACGTCGCGTGGACAGCTGACAAGCGCATCCCGCACAATCCTTCGATGGTCGTTGTGGGCGATGAAATCTACATGCTCGCCGACAATGGCTTGCTCAGTTGTCGCGATGCCAAGACTGGCACCGTACACTATGAAGACCGCCTTCTAGGTCCTAGTTCTGCTTCTTTACTAGCCGCCGATGGCCGTATCTATGCCATCGATGAGCAAGGCAACAGCGCCGTCGTCAAGCCCGGCAAAACGCTGGAAGTCATCGCCAAGAACGACCTCAACGAAAAGACCCTCGCCAGCATGGCCGTGTGCGATAGCGACCTCCTCATCCGCACTGAGAAGGCACTCTATCGCATCGGCCTGCGTTGATCATTTCCCGCCTTGCCAACTTTGAACCGACTCCCTAACCTCGCTCCCACTTTATGAAATCACCCGCTGCGAAGAAACTATTCATCATGATGGTCCTGGAATTCTTCATCTGGGGCGCGTGGCTGCCTTTGATTTGGAGTTACATGGGGGCCGACGGCCTGAACTTCACGCCGCTGCAAATCACCTGGGTGGGCAGTGCCTTCGCCATCGCTTCCGTGGTCGGTATCTTCTTCAGTAACCAGTTCGCGGATCGCAATTTCTCAGCCGAGAAGTTCATGGCTTTCAGCCATCTCGTCGGCGGCCTCGCCATCCTCGGCATGTATTTCGTGAAGGACTTCAATACCTTCTTCGCGCTCATGCTGATTCACTCGCTACTCTACGTGCCGACCATCAGCGTCTCGAACTCCATCGCCTTCACCCACATGAAGGACGCAACCAAGGAATTCGGTCTTGTGCGCATGGGCGGCACCGTTGGCTGGATCATGGCTGCCTGGCCGCTCTATTTCGTCCTGCAAGGCAAGACTGGCCATGAAGCCGTCGCCGCCAGCCAGAACATCTTCTTGATCTCCGGCATCGCTTCTCTCGTCCTGGCAGCTTTTAGCCTTTCACTGCCACCCACACCGCCCAAGCCTGCAGCTCCTGGCGAAGGCGGATTTGCTTGGGTGAAGGCCGCAAAGTTCCTCAGCAAACCTTACCTGCTAGTGCTGTTCATCGTCACCTTCATCGACGCCACGATTCACAATGGCTACTTCCTCATGGCCGGCAGTTTCCTCGGCAGCAATGTCGTCGGCATCAAACCAGAGTGGATCATGCCTGTAATGAGCATTGGTCAGGTTGCTGAGATCGCTACGATGGCCGTGCTCGGCTGGTTCCTCTCACGCATGGGTTGGAAGACGACCATGATCCTCGGCGTGCTTGGCCATGCCGCGCGCTTTGCCGTGTTCGCCTTCATGCCGCAGAATCAAACGATGATCATCCTGGTGCAGGTGCTGCATGGCGTGTGCTACGCCTTCTTCTTCGCCACGCTCTACATCTTCATCGACGCCGCCTTCCCCAAGGACGTGCGCAGCAGCGCGCAAGGCCTGTTCAACCTATTGGTGCTCGGCTTGGGCGATCTCGCTGCGAAGTGGATCTTCATCCCGCTGCAAGGAAGCCTGACCGCCACCGATGGCAGCGTGAACTACCACAGCCTCTTCCTCTGGCCCACCGGCATGTCCCTCGTCGCAGCTGTGCTGCTATTGATCGCTTTCTGGCCACCCAAGGAGCTGGCGGCTCCAGCGAATGCGGGGCATTGAGTTGAACTCAGCATTCCTAGTGTCAATGTCAGCCATGCCCGCCAGCCTCGACCAGTTGGAATCCGATACGATGCTCCTGAATCACCATGATCGTGCTGATCTCGTCGAGCGTCTGGTTGAAAGATCAGCGCAGACAAATCGGACTTTTACAGGCATAAGTTAACGTTCCACTTACACACCATGAAACGCTGGCGCATCGCAGGCATTAACTTTGATCACTTCCACATGGGCGATCTGCTGCGGCAGACGGCCGAGCATCCGAATGCGGAGATCGTCGGTATCAGCGATGAGCAACCGGAGCGCATGGTGGAGGCCACGCGAAACTTTGGCTTGTCCGCCGATCAAGTCTTCACCGACTATCGCGAGTGCCTGGAGAAGACCAAGCCCGATATCGTGGTGCTGTGCCCAGCGGCTTCGAAGCATGGCGAGTGGGTGGAGAAGATTGCCCCCTTCGGCGTGCACATCATCATGGAGAAGCCATTTGCGGGTTCGCTGGTGGAAGCTGATGCGATGGTAGCAGCGATGAAGCCGACGGGCAAGCTACTCACTGTGAACTGGCCGCTCGTGTGGTTCGCGGGTCAGCAGACGGCGCATCGATTGATTCAAGAAGGCGTCATCGGTGAGGTGCGCGAATTCCATCACTACGGCGGCAATCGCGGGCCGCTCTGCCACGGTGCCGACAAAATCGACAAGGAACCCACCTCTGCGGAGAAGGCCGCGAGCTGGTTTTACAGCAAGGCCTTGGGCGGCGGATCGCTGCAAGATTACATGGGCTACGGCACCACGCTAGGCACTTGGCATCTGGGCAATCGCAAGCCGCTGGAGGTCACCTGCACCTGGGACATACCGGAAGGCATTGAGGTCGATGAGCACGCGGTGGCAGTCATTCGTTACGCCTTTGGCCTGAGCAAAACCGAGACGCGCTGGGGAACCTTCACCGATCCGTGGACACATCAGCCACAGCCGCACTGCGGCCTTGTCATCAAGGGCACCGATGGAACTATCGCCATCACCGACTACGCTGAGGAACTGCGCGTGCAAACGCGTGCCCGGCCCGAAGGCTTCCTGGTGCCAGAGGACCCGTTGGCATTTCCCAATCGTGATCCGATCGAGCACGTCATTCATCACCTGGAAACTGGCGCGCCCTTGATTGGTCCGCTCACACTTGAGTGCTCTCGCATTGGTCAGCAGATTGTGGACACCGCCTTCCAGAGCGCCATCGAGAGACGCACGCTCAAGCTGATCGAGTAGTGCCCCATGAGCGACTATGGCCTCAGCGACATTTCGGCGGCGAAGCAGATCACGCCACCGGTGCTCGACTACCTGCCGCCGAAGCCCAAGCACTACCGGCCACGCATCGGCTTAATCGGAGCGGGCGGCATCGCTGAGTATCACCTACGCGCATACCAAGGCATGGCCTGGGATGTCGCGGCCATCTGTGACCGCACGCTAGCAAAGGCCGAGGCACGCGCGCTGGAGTTCGCACCGCAGGCCTTCATCACCACCGACTACCGCGATGTGCTGGCTCGCGCTGACATCGACGTCATTGATGCCACGCCACATCCTAAGGCGCGCATGGCCGTCATCGAAGCCGCGCTCAAGGCAGGCAAGCATGTGCTCAGCCAGAAGCCCTTCGTGCTCGACCTGGCGGAAGGCGAGCGCTTGGTCAAGCTCGCGGACAAGCACGGACGAAAGCTCGCCGTGAATCAGAACGGTCGATGGGCGCCGCATTTCAGCTATCTCGCCGCCGCTACCAGGGCAGGTATCATTGGCGAGGTCGCCAGCATCGACTTCGTCCTGCACTGGGATCACACCTGGACGGCGGGCACCACCTTCGAGGAGATTCATCACCTA
>CAXNNN010000263.1:0-5599 GCA_964203095.1 Verrucomicrobiaceae bacterium
CCACCAAGGGCCTGAGCACTTGGAGATGAGCGCGGTTCAGTTCAAGACCGAGAAAGGCGAGACGATCACTCTCGGTAAAGATTGGGAACGCATTCGCTTGGAGGCCCAGGCTGCGAAGCCCAAGGTTGAAAGCCTGAAGCTGGCTCCAGTAGTCCCTCTCGCCTTGCACGCTGACCCGAAGAAACTGGTGAGTTATAACGAGACTAGCATGGCGTTCATCGACTCTACCCAGGTCGCTGGCAAGTTGGTGTCTGATGCCATGCACTTGGAAGTTGATCTGGTCGATGCCCGCGCCACTGCCGACGCGGACAAGTCCATCGCTTGGTCCTTGCTGAAGGACGCAGAGTGGAAGCACCAGTTTGACGAGCATCGCGAGGAAGAGTTGAAGACGCATGAGAAGCATCATCCCGGCACCGACCCGATGAAAAGCGACCACTTCCTGCGCGAGGGCTTGCGCTGGCATATTCACGGTGCCACGCCTGCTGACCACGCAGCGAAGCACAAGGAGGGCACCAGCCTCGTCGATGGCATGCCTTGGGTGCATCACCACTACCCGTCGGTCACAATCCCTGGCAAGGAGATCGAGCGCTGGTCGAACTTCCTGCCGAGCTGGAATACCTATTACGCGATCTACTTCTGCATCACCGGTTTGCACGGAGCCCACGTTCTGGCAGGTGCCTTGGTCATGCTGTATTTCCTGGTCTTCAACAGCTCATGGTTCAAGAAGGACCCCGAGCATCTGGCCAACCGGGTCGAAACGGCAGGCTTGTTCTGGCACTTCGTTGACTTGGTTTGGATCTTCCTGTTCCCGCTGCTTTATCTCCTCTAATCTTCAGCGCTTCTTTGCATCATGGCTCACTCACCTGACGAAATCGCCAAACACATTAAGACCTACCTCATCGTAGGTGCGACGTTGTTGGTTTTCACTGCGATCACTGTTGGTCTTTCTTTCGTGGACTTCGGCAGCCAGAGCATGAACATGACCATCGGATTGGCTGTGGCAGCCTTCAAAAGCAGCTTGGTGATCCTGATCTTCATGCATTTGAACAATGAGCGCCCGCTCATCTACAAAGTGCTGGTCTTCACGATGGTCTTTCTTGGTGTAATGTTCATTTTGTTCATTGCCAGTCATGACGATCGACTCGTAATGAAGGGCTACGAGGCAGTATTTGGAAAACATTGATTCCCCACCATGTCGCTCAAGGGCTTTCACATCATCTTCATCATCCTTGCGGTGCTCTGTGCGTTTGGCTTCTATGCCTGGACGCTGTTGCAGGCAGAGGCTGCTCAATCAATGGGTGTGATAGGGCTCGGTCAGGGCAGCGCGGTGACGGGTGGTCTCCTGCTGGTTTACGGCATTTGGTTCGTCGTGAAGAAGTATAAAACTATCATCGTGTAGAGCATGTCCGCGCTAAACCATGTCCTTGCTTGTGCGACCTGCGGCTTCGACCGCACGGGTCAGATCGGTGCGGCGGCCGAGGGCTCCATTTTGTTTCTGCTCGGCGTGGTCTTCTTTATGTTTGGCATCTTCGGCTACGTGATTCTCAGCTTCGCGCGCAGCGCGCGCCGTGCCGTAGCACTGGACGCTGCAACAAACACTCCCGCTTCCTAAATTCCCATGAACGTTTCTTCCATTCTTCACCTTCTCGGCCTGCCGGAACTTGCTTCCGAGCACGGTGAACTTGTGGACCACATGAACGGCTTCGTTCATTGGTTCATGCTCGTGCTCTTCGTGGGCTGGAGCATCTTCCTCGCTTACGTGTTTTACAAATTCAGCCAGAAGCGCAACGCCAAGGCCGACTACCATGGCATTACGAATCACGCCACCACGCACGTCGAGATCGGCGTCTGCATTGTGGAAGCTATTCTCTTGATTGGCTTCGCTTTCCCGCTCTGGGCCCGACAAGCCGATGATTTTCCAACGGGCCCTGAAGTGGTGAAACTGCGGGCCGTGGGCGAGCAGTTTCTCTGGACCTTCCATTATGCTGGCAATGATGGCGTGCTGGGTGGGATCAATCCGAAGCTGACCACGTCAGTCAATGGCATCGGCCGCGACCTGACCGATCCAAATGGTAGGGACGACTTTCTAAGCGGTGGTGTCATGCGTATCCCGGTGAATCGTCCTGTGATCATTGATGTGCGTTCCAAAGACGTCATTCACAATCTTGCCCTAGTTCCGATGCGTGCTGCTCAGGACGCGACGCCGGGCGTGAGGTCTCACATGTGGTTCAAGCCCACCAAGACTGGCACTTGGGACATCATTTGCGGTCAACTTTGCGGCAGCGGCCATAGCCAAATGAAAGCCACACTCGAGGTGATGTCAGAAAAGGAGTACGACGCGTGGTTCAAAGAGCAGAGCGACTCGGCAGCCAAGAATGCTGCGCCGGTGGTAGCTGCGAAGTAACTCCGTGTTCCAATGTTCTTCCAATGAACCCCGGCAGCGCAAGCACCGGGGTTTGTTGTTCTCGGTGTCTGAAGCATAGACCGACTGCCTCATCGGGAGGTCCTGACGGCATTCATCACTTACCCATCAGCTTTGTTTCCGGTTTCGATCCGCAACGAACGATTCAAAATCCCACCCATGCTGACCAGCTTCCAACGTCTCGCCCTGACTGCGTTTGTTTGCGTCGAAGTTTTGATCTTCGTTGGTGCCGTTGTGCGCGCCAGTGGCGCTGGCCTGGGCTGCCCGGATTGGCCCTTTTGCTACGGATGCTGGGTGCCGCCGACAAACGCCGATGGTATAGACTTTACCAAGCTCAACCTGGAAAAGTTCAAGTCCAAGGCGGCGCAGCACGGTCGTGATCCAGAAACCATCACGGTGGAGACATTGAAGGCGGAGTTTGATCCTGTGGCGACCTGGACCGAATACTTGAATCGCCTGACCAGTTTGCCGGTAGGCCTTAGCATCACGGCGTTGCTCTTCGCTTCGTTTTGGCAAAGGCACTGGGGAGTTCGATTGGGGGCAATCGCTGCCTTTTTGCTGGTTGGGATCAATGCTTGGTTGGGGGCGAAGGTGGTTTTCAGTGGCTTGAAACCGGGCATCATCACCCTGCACATGGCCCTCGCCATTTTGCTCCTGTGCGTGTTGGTCTATGTGGCGTGGCGTGGCACGGATAAGCCCTGGCAGCTGAATCTGGCGCAGAGGCGGCCTTTCACCATCGCACTCGTGTTGTTCAGCCTCGTCATTATCGAAGGTGTCATGGGCAGTCAGGTGCGAGAGATGACCGATCATTTGGCCAAGCTGCACATGGGGGAGCAGCGAGTGCAATGGGTCGGTGAGCTGGAGCAGAGCTGGGTGTATTTGGTGCATCGCAGCTTCTCATGGCTCATCCTGGGGACAGCGATTTGGTTTGGCGCCGCTGCTAATAAGGCGCTGAGGAGGCTTCGCTGGTTGGAGTTGTGCATCATTGCGTTGGTTCTTTCACAAATGGTGCTTGGCCTCGTCTTGTCGCAGGTTGGCATCATCCGCATCGCTCAAGTGTTGCACATCGGTTTATCTTCGCTGCTGGTCAGCGGATTGTTTCTTTGGCTCCTGGGTGGCAGACGGGCTTACGCTAGGTAGTTTCTTTCTCCGACATGTCCGAAGAACCCAAAGCCACCCCAACCGCTATGAGCGATCTGCTCACGCTGACGAAGTTTCGACTCAGTGTGTTGGTGATCGTGAGCACTTTCGTGGGGTTCTGGTTGGCCTGCCCACGACCGATCCCGTGGTTATTGCTGATTCACACGATCATCGGTAGCACGTTGGCCGCTTTCGGGGCAGGGGTCTTCAATCAGTTGATGGAGATCGAGCCCGACTCGCGGATGACGCGCACGGCCGATCGTCCCTTGCCCGCTGGGCGCATCGCCCCGAGCGCAGCCTTTGGCCTGGGCTGGTTACTGAGTGCGCTAGCGCTCATTCACCTCGCGCACATGGTGAACATGGAAGCCGCGGCACTGACCGCTGCCACGCTGGCGGTTTACTTATTCATCTACACGCCGCTGAAGCAGGAGAGCGATACTAACACGCTGGTCGGCGCCGTCTCCGGCGCGTTGCCGCCTCTCATTGGCTGGGCGGGGGCCGCTGGTCCTTCACCGGTCGATGCCCCATATTTCCGCTGGGAGTTGCTGGTGCAACCGGGTGCCATTTACTTGTTCATGCTGCTGTTTCTTTGGCAGTTGCCGCACTTCCTGGCGATCAACTGGATGTATCGTGACCAGTATCGTCAGGGTGGTTTCGTCATGCTGGCGAATGACGATGATGAAGGCCGCAAGACCAGCCTTCATGCGCTGGGCTATGCCATCGCGACGCTGCTGCTGATGTTCTACCCCGTGTATGAAGGTGTCGCAGCTAACTGGTTCCTCGCACCCGCAGTGCTGCTCGCTGGCTGGCTGTGCTGGTTAGCTTGGAAGTTCCGGGTGCATCGGAAACGTGCACAGGCGCGGAAATTGTTTTTCTGCACGCTGATGTATTTGCCCGCGATCCTGCTGCTGAGCGTATTGGCTTGGAAGCGATAGTTGAACTTCATTTCATTCCCACCCATGTCCGAGCCGACTGCCAAGCCCTCCATTCACCCGCTGACCATCTGGGTGCCGATCATCATTATGGCCCTGGGCGTGGTGGTGTTTTACAACTACGCGGTCACGCAAAGCCTGAAGGAAGAGAAAGATCGCCCTGCGTATTTGACGCGCTTGGAGAAAGACCTGGATGGCCTGAAGGAGCGTAGCGGCAAGGACGTGAAGCTCAGCGATGTGAAAGGCAAAGTGCTCCTGCTGGCCCATGTTTACACCACCTGCCCCGTTGGCTGCAGCCAGATCGTGGCGGAGATGAAGGACCTTTACGATGAGTTCGTGCCCACGCACGCTGGGCTACACTTTGTCTCTTTCGCCATTGATCCGAACGATGGCCCTGAGCGCCTGAAGTTTTTTGCTGAAGCGAATGACATCACCCAGGACAACTGGTGGTTCGTGAATGGCGATCAGGCAAAGATTCGCACCTACCTCTCGCGGGTAGTAAAGTTCTACGAGGTTAAGGAGAAGCCCAAAGACAAGCAGACGAGCGAGGTCGACAAGTATGACCACGACATGCGCATCGCCCTTGTCGATCACGAAGGTCATCTGCGCGGCATGTATGATGTGATGAGCCCCGACCCAGAGTTCCGTGCCTTCGCGAAAAAGAAGATCCGCAGAGACCTCGCTTACCTGCTCGCCCAACAAGAAAAGACCACACCTAAGCCATGACCGTTTTTGATCTGCCTGCCGTCAATGCGACGCTGAATGCTTGCGCCACTGTAGCGCTGATCTTGGGTTTCATTTTTGTGAAGACCGGGAAGGTCCGCGCGCACGTCATCACGATGATCATCGCTCTGGTCATCTCCGCTGCGTTCCTGACTTGCTACCTGATCTATCACTACCATGTCGGCAGTGTGAAGTTCATGGGCCAGGGCTTGGCGCGGACCATCTACTTCCCGCTACTCATCTCGCACATCATTCTGGCGATTGTGAATCTACCCATGATCATTATGACCGTGGTGCCCGCTTTGCGTCAGCGTTTCGATAAGCACAAGCGCATGGCCAAGTGGACCTTCCCTGTGTGGCTCTACGTCAGCATCACCGGCGT
>CAXNNN010000264.1:0-5584 GCA_964203095.1 Verrucomicrobiaceae bacterium
GGAAAACACCACGCCCGACGCCTACCCGATGACGCTCAATGGCTTGGTCACGGCCTGCAATCAATCGACCAATCGCGAACCCGTGGTCACCTTCTCCGAGGAGACCGTGCTGGAGTCTTTGGACGGCCTGAAGGCGCGTCAGTTCGCCATGCAACTGAGCCAAGCCGGAGCGCGCGTGCAGAAATACAAACACAACCTGGAGCATAAGCTGCCCTGGCTCGAGAAGCCGCACGTCGCCCTGCTCTGCGTGCTGCTGCTGCGCGGAGCGCAAACGATTGGCGAACTGCGCCAGCGCACGGAGCGCCTGTATCGCTTCCACGACCTCGAAGGCATCGAAGCCACCCTGCAAGCCATGATCATGGGTGATGGCCAGGAGCCAACGATCGTTCTTTTTCCGCCGGGTCCAGGTCGTAAATCACCGCTCTATCTGCATACACTGGCAGGCATTCCTGAAGCTCCCACGCTAGCCGCACTACCCGTGACTGCCACCTTTGAAACCAGCAGCGCCGTTCGTGAAGACGACAATCTCTGGCGCGCAAGAATCGAAAGTGAGGTCGCTGCGCTGCGCGAGGAACTGCGAGTGTTGAAGGAGAAGCTGGGGGAGTAACAACGCCTCGTCAGCCTGCATGAGGTGGGGCGAGGCTTCCTTGCCCCAAGCTCTATTTCTTCGCGTCTTTCAGCTTCTTGAGGTCATCGAACTGCTTGCGCAACTCAGCGTCTTTGCGCTGCAACTCATCCAGGCGCTGCCAGATGGTCCTGGCTTCGGCGGGAGCATCGAGGCTGGCTTGTAGGGACTCCAGCGAATTGGCCACAGCGTCGCGGAACGGATCGACGTAGGGCTTCGCCACCAAGGCGAGTGGCTCTAGCACGGCGATGGCGGCGGGATCTTTGAGCGTGCCGAGGGCTTTTGCGGCACCGTAGCGCACATCCGGTTTCGGATGATTGAGCTGCGTGACCAGGAAGCTGCGCACAGGGCTACGGTCCTTGTCGTTCCGGGCGAGGAAGGCAAGCGCATCAAAGTCGCTGGCGTAGCTGCGGGACTCGAAGTTTTCCGGGTTCTGCTGCAAGCGCGCGAGGATGGCAGGCACCGACGAAGCGTCGTCTTGATCACGCAGGGCAGCAATGGCCGCATCCGTGATCTCTTCGTTGTAAGTGGTGGAGGCGAGGTACTTTTTCAGCTCGGCGGATACTTCGGCATCGCCAGGGCGAGCGCCCCAGGTTTGGATGATGGCGGCGAGGATGAGGGGGTTCTTCTCGGTCTGCCCGTGCTTCATCAGCGCACTGCGGGCTTCCTCGTGATGGAAGGCAGCGAGCGCATCGACCACTTCCTTGCGCGTCCGGGCATCGGGTTGGTTCAGGCTGGTGGCCAGCACGGCACGCGCTTCGTTACTGCCGATCTTCTTCAGCGCCTTCGCGGCTTCGCTGCGCACGGCATGGAAGGCATCTCCATTCAGCGTGGTCTTCAGCAGCGCGATGCTTTCCGCGTCCTTGCGCTCAGCCAGTTTTTGCGCGGCCAGCATGCGGCCAATGGTGTCGCTCCTGAGCTGCCTCTTGAGCATGTCGTTGGAAGGCGTGAAATTGATCTTCGCCAGCACAGTGTAGTCGGGGTCGATGCGCACGAGTTCAGGCGCGGCATCGACTGGGAAATAGAAGTCTTCTTCGGCTTGCGTGATCTTCGCGGTGAAATTGGTAGGCTTGTCCTTGCTAATGAATCGAACGGGCAGATCGAAGGCAAACAGCAGCACTTGTTCGCTGAGTTTCTGTTGCTGCTTGACGGTGATCTTGGCTAGCTTCGTGGCGGCATCAAAGCTGTAGGTGATACCGAGTTCGGGCTGGCCGCCATGGTAGAGCCACTGGTCAAAGAACTGGTCCAGGCTCAGGCCACTGAGTTCGGCGCAAACGTCGTGCAAGTCATCGGTGCCGACGACTTGATTGCGATGGCGCTCCAGGTAGGTCTGGATGCACTGGCGATACAAATCGGGCCCGAGCTTGCTGCGCAGCATGTGCAGAATCCATGCGCCCTTCGGATACACGCGGTAGTCGAACTGCTCCATCGGGTCCGCGTAATCGCGCCAGACGACGGGCTTGGTGTCATTCGATTCGAGCACGCGCTGAGCTTCGCGCCACAGGCTGTAGAGCATGGCATCACGGCCATTCTTCTGCTCCTCGTAAAGGATCGTGTAGTAGCTGGCGAAGCCTTCGTTCAGCCATAGATGCGACCAGTCGCGGCAAGTGACGAGATCGCCAAACCACTGATGCGCGGTCTCATGCGCGTCCAGCCGATGCAGCGTGCTGAGCTGCTCGTCATCGCTTTTGAACAGGGCACGCGCGGCGTTGAAGGTGCAACTGGTGTTCTCCATGCCGCCCGCGAGGAAGTCATGGCAATAGACCTGGTAATATTTGTCCCACGGATAAGGCACGCCGATCTCCTGGTTGAAGAAGTTGAGGATCTTCTTGGTGTCGAGGAAGGCATTGGCAGCCTGATCCTTTTCCGAAGGCGGCACGAAGAGGGCGAGCGGCAGCTCGCCCGCCTTGTCTTCCAACTTGTGGAAGTAACCAGCGGCAAGCGCGACGAGATAATTGACGTGTGGCTTGTCCTGCAACCAATGCACGGCGGTCAAGCCCTGTGCATCCTTCGTGCTGCCAACGAGATGGCCGTTGCTGATGACCTCCATGCCGTCGGGCACATGGCAGATAACCTCGCTGGTGAAGCGCTCGTTAGGATAGTCGTAGCAGGGGAACCAGTGGCGATGCAGCTCGGCCTCGCCTTGCGTCCAGAGCTGCGTGTCTCCTGGCTTGTAGCCCATTTCGGGCGTGCGGAAATACAGGCCGTTTTCGGGCTGCACGCGGCAGGTGATGGTCAGTTTGACCTCTGTATCCGCAGGCACGGGTTTGACGAAGTCGATGATCAGCTCCTTGTCGGTGTTCTCAAAGCTGGCGACCTCGGCTCCGGCGGCCTTCACCGTTTCAATGCTGAGTTGCACCGCGTCGAAGGTCAGCTTCGGCAATGGTTTGGCAATGGGCTTGAACTTCCACTCCACGGTGTTGGTTAGCGTGCGCTTCGAGAAATCGGGCGTCACATCCAGCTTCAAGTGCAGCAGATCGACCAAGCGATCGCGTGCATATTTGCGCCCTGCCTGCGGGTTAGTCGGCTTCGGCAGCAGGACTTTGTTGCATTGCTCACAGACATGGTCAGCGGCGAAGACGGTGGAAGCAAAGAGCAGGAAGGTGAGCAGCAGGCGCATGGTGAGCAGGAACAACTGACCAATAAGCTGACTGTTAGGCGGGACGATGTCGAGCCTTGATGCGCGCGACTTTCCGTTCAGGGTGCAGACATGGCAGACCTGATCACCGACCCGAAAGACTTGAAGCCCACGACGCAGTGGCATGAAACGACCTGGGCTTATGTCGCCGAGGAAGCGCTGGTCGATCATACCACGAAGGCGCGCCTGTGTGTCGCGGCCTTGCTGCCCTTCAAGGATCAACAGCCGGACTGGGCAGGGTTTGAAAAGAGCATCGGCTGGATGCTGCAATCCGCCGAGCACTACGGCGTGGAGATGGCGCTCGTTCTGAATGCGGACACGGGCTACATCTTTGACCTGTCGAACGAGTTGTATGACGAGGTGTTGCAACGCTTCCGTGCCAGCTTCCCGAAGACGACCTTCATCGCGGGTGTGACGGCGCGCGGCGCGGAGAATGACACGGAGTTCAAGGCTGAGCGCTACTATCCGCTCATGGACATCGTGCAGCAGCATGACGACTGCGAGGTGATGATCATGACCTCGCGCCTGTTGAACTCGCCGGACCCGGAGCGTCGTCGCGATGCCTACTTCCAGATTGGCGAGCACCTCATTCGCCCAGGCATCGTGCATGCACTGGAGCCTGCGTTTGTGCCCTGGGCCACGCCTTATGAGCCCTGGCTGCTGCATGAGTTGGCGCGGCATCCGAAGTTCGTCGGTGGCAAGGTCAGCACGCTGGACGAGCCGCATTTCCTTTACTGGGCGGCCATGTGTAAGGACCTGAAGCTCGACTTCTCCCCGCACAGTGGTGACGACTATGGCATCGCCTCCGCGATCAAGATGGGTCTGCCGCTGCTGATCGGTGCGGGCGTGAGTGCTGCGCCATTGATCTGTGCGGCGAAGGATATGTGGCTGCTCGACAGCGTCGAGGCCAAACAGTACAAGACCGGCACCGGACGCTTCGACACGCAGGTGTATAAGCTGTTCGAGGCCTTCCAATCGCTGGAAGATCAGGTCTTCCGCTTGGACGAGCGCATGAGCGCCTCGCCCTACAAGCACAGCACCGCGCATGTGCTGAGGCATCTCGGCCTGATCGACGCGCCGGAAGCGCATCCGCAGTGCAAGGATCTGCGCGGTGCCTACGAAGCGCAACGCATGGCCGAGGCCCTGCGCCGTCCGCAGCGACTGGCGAAGCGGCTGGGCATTCCTGGGTTTGGCGCATAGTTCGCTCTTTCCCCGGCATCGTTCGTGTGGTCCTGTGTCGTCATGCCTAAAGACGATAACAGTTCCACCATGGCGGTCTTCTTTGACCTCGAGAACATCGTCATCGGTGTGCGCGAGGCGAATTACCCGAAGTTCGACATCAAGTCCGTGATGCAGCGCCTGCTGACCAAGGGCCATATCGTGGTCAAGAAGGCCTACTGCGACTGGGACCGCTACAAGGACTTCAAGCGCCCACTGCATGAAGAGGCGTTCGAGTTGATCGAAGTACCGCATGTGCGCCAGGGTGGCAAAAATTCAGCCGACATTCGCATGGTCGTGGATGCGCTCGACCTCTGCTACACAAAGCAGCATGTCGACACCTTCGTCATTCTCAGCGGCGACTCGGATTTCTCTCCACTGGTAAGCAAGCTGCGCGAAAATGCCAAGACGGTGATCGGCCTGGGCGTGCGCAATTCCTCCTCCGACCTGTTCATCAACAACTGCGACGAGTTCATCTATTACGACGACCTCGTGCGCAAGGAAGCCGCACGGGTTCTGCGCAAGCCAGCGGCAGCCAAGAAGACTGCCGGAGCCAAAGAAGCACCGGCGGCCGAGCCCAAAAATCTCGATCCTGCGGCGGTGCTCGATCAGCTGCGGGAGGTGGTGGAAGCGCTGACCGATGAGCGTGGTGAAGCCCCCGTGAATGGCGGCATGATCAAGGACGCCCTCAAGCGCCGTGACCCTGGCTTCAATGAGCGTGCCTTTGGTTTCAAGACCTTTGGTTCGCTGCTCCAGGAAGCTGAAAAAAGAGGCCTAGTGCGACTGGAGAAGAACGAGAAATCCGGCGGTTTCAATGTGAAGCTGAAGGAGTAAATGGCGACGTTGCAGCTAGGCGTGGTGTAGAACCCTGTGCGCGTTAGGTGCTGCTCCTGTTTTCCTCAAGGTTAGAGCATATTAAATAATACTATATCCGCAAGAAGCAAAATAACCAGTGGCATCGTTAGCTGTGATTTTTGAGAACGCCTGGCTGATGGCTTCGTCAAGTTCTTGGGGTGTGCGTGCTTCGGCACTGCGCAATAGTGCCTTGATCTTGCTCCACATTTTCTCGATTGGATTGAGGTCGGGTGAGTAGGCAGGCAGGA
>CAXNNN010000265.1:0-5541 GCA_964203095.1 Verrucomicrobiaceae bacterium
GTCGTGGTTAGGGTCGCTGCATGTGGTATTACGCGAGCAATGAAGAGCGCAAAGGGCCGGTGACCGAGCAGGCGATCCAGAGCTTGTATGCCATGAAGCAGGTTTCGGCTAACACACTGGTCTGGCAGGACGGCATGACGGATTGGAAGCCCCTGAGCGAGACTGAGCTGGCAGCCGTGCTGGAGATTCCTTTGCCAGAGGGCGACGCCTGGCAGACCTGCGCGTATTCCGGTGAGCGTGGCAAACAATCGACGATGGTGCCCTTGGATGGCTACCTGGTCCTCACCGAGCACAAGGATTCAGCGGTGGATTTCATCAAGCAAGGCGGTGAGCTGCCGAAGGCGGACCTGGGGGATCGCATGGCTGGCAATGTGGGGCTTGGCCATCTGATGCAGCAGTCATGGAGCCTGGTGCTCACGCAGGGACGGCAGCTAGCGCTGCTCTACTTGGCGCTGTGGCTTCCTGGCAATCTGCTGAGCAATTGGATGGATATGAATGTGTTTGGCGATGATGAGCCCATGCGTTCCTTTCAGCTCTACAACTTCATCTATTTGGTGGTGGGGAACCTCTTCGTGGGAGCAGCCTACGCGACCTTCTGGCGACGCCTAGCAGGCCGCGATTCGTCGCTTGGGGACATGGTTGCCGAGGGTTTCGCGAACTGGGGGCGAATGATTGCTGTCTCGCTATTGTCGGGGCTAATGATAATAGCGGGGTTCATCTTGCTGATCATCCCAGGCATCATCGTCATGGCCAGGACCTATCCCGCGCTAGCGCTGGCGGTTGAGCGCAAGATGAGCGGATCGTCCGCTGTGCAAACCAGTTGGGACCTGACCAAAGGTCATACGTTGCAGGTCGTGGGGTATAGCCTGTTGGTCTGGTTCATGGCTTCGGTGCCACTCATGGTCTTCGAGTCCTTGATCGCGTTTGCTCCGCAGTTGGAGGAATGGATCAGCTACAGCGTTCTGCAAACGCTGCTGGGTCTAGGGGAGATATTCGTCGTCGCCTTCACGGTCTGTTATGTCCGAGAGCTGCGCGCGCTGAAGCGGATGAGGGTGGCGTAGGCCGTATTTGAAAGCCCGACAAGGTAGGGCACTCTGTCCCAGAGCGCCGCCATGGCAGGCCGATGGGCATGCTTTATCCGGATGAGCCAACAAAGTCTCGTGGCTGAACGGCGGCGGGCTGGGGAAAGCCCGCCCTACCCGACCAGACCATCTGCCCACACAGGCACCGCATCCTCAAAGCTCACGCGCTCCTTCGTCAGCGGATGATTGAAGGCAATGCGCCAAGCGTGCAAGCATAGCGGCTCGTCTTGCACCGTCAGCGTCTGTGTGTCGCCGACCTTCTTTTCGGGGAGATACACACGATCTCCACACACTGGCAGGCCGAGTTCCCACAGGTGAACGCGGATTTGGTTGGTGCGACCGGTGAAGGGACGTGCCTCCAGCAGGGTGGTATTGTCTGGGAAGTGTTGCAAAACTTTGAAGCCCGTGCGTGAGGGCTGACCATCCTCGCTGACCTCGCGCGAGCCCAGGGCTCCCGGTTCATCGGTGATCGCCAGTTCGCAGAGATGCTCGTTCCAGGTGGGTCTGCCTTGGACACGGACAAGGTAAACCTTCTCGACCTCGCCGCGTGAAAACTGCGGCTGCAACAAGGTGGCGAAGTGCTTGGTGCGCGCGCAGATGACGAGGCCGGTGGTGTTCGCATCCAGCCGATGCGCGGGGCGCGGATGCTGCGGTGCATACACCTCATGCAGGAAGTATTGCAGCGTGTGCCGATTGAAGCGGCCACAGGGATGCATGGGCAGCGGCGCAGGCTTGTGGAGGACGATCAGCGCTTCGTCCTCATAGAGAATGCGGACGTCCGCGCTGACTTCTGGCTCCTGCGTCTGCGGCAGCACATGCAGATACCGATCGCCTGCACGCACGATCTGTGTGGCGGGCACAGCTTGACGATCTTGGTTCAAGAAGGTGCCCTGTTCGACTTGGCGCAGCCATTCCTCGCGCGGGATGTGGGGGAGGATACCGCAGATGAAGTCGAGCAGCGTCATACCCTCGAAGCGCGGCGTCACACTCAACGGACGATGATTCACATACGGCTGGCTACCAGGCAGGGGAGTCGTCAGCGCGTGCAGGGCTTCATGCCGCACGGCAATGCTATCGCGCATCTGCTGCTCGCTGGTCTTGAAGCAATACGGGCACGACACGTGGCTGACGTAGCGCGAGTCGGCCTGCTCTTCCGCCGTGAGCGGTGTCTGGCAGACGAAGCACTGCGTGCTGGCGGTTTCATGCAGGCCAGGATCCACGCCCACGCGTTGATCGAAGACGAAGCACTCGCCGTCGTAGTGATCACTGCCGACTTCCTCGAAGTATTTCAGGATGCCGCCTTCGAGTTGGTAAATGTTGTTGAAGCCCTCGCGCTCCATGAACGGCGCAGCCTTTTCACAGCGAATGCCGCCGGTGCAAAAGGTGACGATGGGCAGGTTCTTGAGATGATCGGGCAGACGACGCACCGCCTCGGGGAAATTGCGGAAGGTGTCGATGCCCGCAGGCACCGCGCCCTTGAAGGTGCCGAGCTTCACCTCGTAGTCATTGCGCGTGTCGAAGAGCGTCACCGGCCTGCCTTCATCCAGCCATTGCTTCAGCTCGCGCGCACTTAACCGGGGCGAGGTGTAGCGCGCAGGCTCGATGCCCTCGACGCCAAAGGCGATGATCTCCTTCTTGATGCGCACCAGCATGCGCCGAAACGGCTGCTCCGCGCTCTCGCTGATCTTGGGCGTCAGGTCTTGCAGCCCGGGGATGCGATGCAGCTCGCTCACCAGCTGGTCGATCTCTGCATGAGGTCCCGCGACGAACAAATTGATGCCTTCCGTGCTGAGCAAGATCGTGCCCTTCAGCCCCCAGGCCTTGCATTGCGCGATGAGTTGCTCGCGCAGCGACTTCAGATCGGTCAGCGTGGCGAACTTGTAGCAGGAGATATTGGTAATGACGGGCATGGTCGCGGGAGGAGTGCTGTAGCACACCTCGTGGCGGATGCCAGTGCGGAGCAGGATTCACAATCGTTCCAACAGAATGTGATCAAGAGGTGGTTGAGCGAAGGCTGGACAATTTGGCAAGTCCTGCCATGCTCTCATCGGTATGCGGATTATCAAGACCAGCACTTTTCAAAGGATCTTTGCGCTGCGCTCGTCGAAGGTGCCGCGACTGGCGCGCCAGGTTTCATCGGTGTTCCCTTCAACCTTGCATTGAGTTTCCTCCTTTAACTTCCGAGCTACACAGAGCACTGCGCTCTACTATGGCTACGATGTCCGCAATGACCCCCATGAATTGCAGTTTGCCTCCGAGGTCACCTTGAGCAGCCTTGAACCGAATCTCAAGAAAGGAGCCGAGACGCTCGGTGGCCTAATCGGTAAAATGATGTTGGCAGCGGAGCTTTCCGCGTTGTCACGCGGACTCACGAAGACCTTCACGGAGATGGCGGGACGCGGCGGCGCACAGCTAATCTATGTTCAGATTCGAGCTCTCGCGAACAAGGCCGAAAAGATCGCCGCCATCCAGTTCCGCGGCACCGGCCTAAGCCAGGAAGACTGAGGCCACGACAGGAGCGCGGACACTCTTGTCCGCTTCATCGAATTCATCGCGGCTTCGCCGCCTTGATCTGCATAGCGGGCAGGAGTGCCCGCGCTCCTTTTGCCCCCCTGGTGGTCCGCATGGGCCCCATGCGGCTTTCTGAACCGCACCGCACCGGGCCGGTGCGGACCACACCTTTCACCTCCTCAGCGCCAGGATCAGCTCATTCAGCTTGTTCACCACCTGCTGCAAGTCCGCGCCGCTCGGCGGATCATTCACGCCCAGGCCGAGCGTGCCCACACTGTTGCTGTTCGCACTGCTGCCGTTGATCACGTTGGCCAGCTCATTCAGCGTCACCTCACCGGGTGGGCCTTGGGCACCGTCGTTGCCACGGGGGATGCCGAAGGAGAAGTGCACGTTCGTGCCGTCGAAGCTCACGTCCACCGTCGCATCCTGACCGGGGCTCAGCGTGTTCACATTGTCCACCACCGCCTGGGCAAAGGGCTGCCCTGGGGCCCCGTCGTTGCCGTTGCCACCCGTCGGCCCTGGATCACCCATCTGCCCCTGCGGGATGCCGAAGCTGAAATGCAGCACTCCGCCCGTGATCGACGCATCCACCGTGGCCGCATCTCCGGCAGGCAGCGTCGTCACCGCCTCCACCTGCGCACTGGTGACGGAGCCGAGGTTATCAATGAGTTCCTTCAGCCCGTTGAGCTGCGCGCGCATCTGGGCGGAGGAGTTCGGCGTGTTCGCCGCTGGGAGTGTGGGATCGAAGGGCATGGGGGAATGGGTATTGAGTTGGAGCAGCGTGGGTAGGGCGGGCTGTCCTCAGCCCGCCGCGAAAGGCCACAGAGCAAGTGCTGGTTGTTAACAGAGGTCACCGGCCTGCGGTGACGGCGCTTGGGGGACCAAGCGCCCTACCAGCTACCCCCTCCCCTACACGACGGTCACCTGGGCCTCGGGGCTGGGCGCGGCCTCGCCACCGTCGTTGGCGGCGATCACCCGCACCTTCACCACCTGGGCAGGCGTGAAGTTCTTCAAGATCACCTCCAGGTCCTTCGGCGTGGCCTTGGACTGCCATTCCGTGTCCACCCCGGTGATGAAGGTCTGCACGCGGTAGCGTGTCGCCCGTGTCGCGTAGGGGTAGCTCACCTCGATCCGGCCACTGCCTGCGGCCACCGCCGTCACGCTGGCCACCGGCTCAGGGGCCGTCGGGTTCGCGGGCACATTCAGGCCAAAGGCCTCCCACAGCGGATCATCCGTAGCGATCAGCGTCTCCAGCTCCCCGATCAGGCCACGCACCCGCTTGCGCAGCGCATCCGTCGCCGCCGTCCGGGTGGCAAAGGCGACCGTCAACTGCGACTCCGCCGCCGCCACGGCCTGCCGCGCATCCGACAGCGCCGTCCAGGCCGCCGTGCACAGCGCCGCCGTCGCCCCCATGCCCGCGTTCTCACTGGCCGGGACCAGGGTGAAGTAGTTCTTCAGCGCATCCAGCAGGGTGAAGCGCCTGTCCTGCGAGTTGGGCACGGCCGTGGATTGATCGGGGAAGCCGGTCGGCTCCCACGCTGCGCTCCAGCGCTGGCCCAGGACGGAGGCAAGGCGCAGCTTGCAGTTCGTCAGCGTCGTTAGGCCCGTGTTGTCGGCACCTTGCAGCGCGATGTAGGCCGTGCTGACGGCTGCCTTTTTCAGGCCCGTCTGCGTCTCGGCATTCGACAGCGCGGTGATCGCGGCCCGCACGGTCGCCTCCGTGTTTTGCAGGATGCCGATGGTTGCCTCGTGCAAGAAACAGCCATCCGCCATGCGGTCAGCCAGAGCACGGAGCACGTCAGAATTATCAGGAGTAGGATTGCTAGCCATGGTTCGTCGGTTCAGTTTTGGTTTCTTCGGGGGAGCAGTCGGTGGAGGCACGGGCACTGAGGGACTGTCCCAAGTCCCCGTGTCCCACTGGCCCTCGTCCCAGTTCATAAAAGCAAGT
>CAXNNN010000266.1:0-5534 GCA_964203095.1 Verrucomicrobiaceae bacterium
CGGTATCTCCATCGGCATCACTGACATGATGATTCCCGAAGCCAAAAAAGCTGCTCTCGAGGCTGCCTACAAGGAGATCGAGGTCGTCGAAAAGCAATACCGCAACGGTATCATCACCAACGGCGAACGTCAGCAAAAGGTCATCGACGTCTGGACCAAGGTGGGTGATCAGGTCGCCGATGAACTCTATCGCACGATCGAGTTCAACGAAGGCAAGAAGCACCACAACCCGCTCTACGTCATGGTCACCTCCGGTGCTCGTGGTAACAGAACACAGATTAAGCAGCTCGGCGGTATGCGCGGCCTGATGGCTAAGCCGTCCGGCGAAATTATCGAACGCCCAATCACTTCGAACTTCCGTGAAGGTCTTACTGTGCTGGAATACTTCATCTCGACTCACGGTGCCCGTAAGGGCCTCGCTGACACCGCGCTGAAGACCGCTGACTCCGGTTACATGACCCGTAAGCTGGTCGACGTATCGCAGGACGTTATCGTGACCGAACTGGATTGCGGCACGGTCAATGGCATCACGCTGAACTCCATCTTCCAAGGTGACGAAGAAGTGGTGGATCTAAAGACCCGTATTTATGGTCGTGTGAGCTGTGAGACTGTTCACAACCCCGTGGACAAGTCCATCATCGTCAAGCCAGGCACCCTAGTCGGAGAGATCGAAGCCATGCAGTTGGCCAAGATTGGTGTGGACCGCCTGAAGATTCGCTCGGTCCTCACTTGCGAAAGCAAGCGTGGTTGCTGTGCTCAGTGCTACGGTTTGCACCTAGGCTCTGCCCGCATGGCGAAGCTTGGTGAGGCGGTCGGTATCGTCGCTGCTCAATCCATCGGTGAGCCTGGCACGCAGTTGACCATGAGAACGTTCCACGTGGGTGGTGCGGCCATGTCCACCTTCAAGCAGCCGTTCATCGTGACCAAGCACCCCGGCACCATCAAATACAATGAGATGCGTGCGGTGAAGACCATCGAAGGCACCTGGATCGCTCTGACCAAAAACGGCACTGTCACCTTGCATGATGACGATGGTAAGGAACTGGAAAGCCATAAGATCGTCCTCGGCGCTGTGATCAACGTCGAAGAAGGCGCGAAAGTGAAAAAGGGTCATCAAATCGTGACCTGGGATCCCTACAATATGCCGATCATCACCGAGAAGTCCGGTAAGATCGAGTTCCGCGACATGCTCTCTGGCGTGACCATCACAAAGGCGAAGAATGAAGCCACTGGCGTCGAAGAAACCGTGGTTATCGAGCACAAGGAAGACCTGCATCCGCAGATTGTCGTTGTCGACCCGAAGACCCACGAAGCTCTCGCCAGCTACACCGTCCCTGCAGGCGCTCACTTGAACATCAAGAATGGTGAGAAAGTTGAGGCCGGCACCACGATTGCAAAGACTCCGCGTAAGATCTCCAAGACCAAGGACATCACGGGTGGTCTACCACGTGTGGCTGAACTGTTCGAAGCTCGCAAGCCGAAGGACGCGTGCGAAATCGCCCGTATCGACGGTGCGGTGGAAATCGGTGGTCTCGTTCGCGGCAAGCGCCGCGTGTTCGTCACCGATCCAAAGACGGGCCAACAGGAAGAGCATCTCATCCCACGCAGCAAGCACATCTTGGTCTTCAACGGCGACATCGTCAGCAAAGGCGATCAGCTCACCGATGGCCCAGTCGTGCCACATGAAATCCTTGAGATTCTTGGGCCTCAAGCGCTCCGCGAACACTTGGTCAACGAAGTGCAGGAAGTTTACCGCGCTCAGGGCGTGGAAATCAATGACAAGCACGTCGAGATCATCATCCGTCAGATGCTGCGCAAGGTGAAGATCACTGATCCAGGCGATAGCGACTTCCTCTGGGGCGACCAAGTGGACCGCACCGAGTTCGAGAAGGAAAATGCGCGTGTCTCCGATCAAGGGGGCAAGCCTGCCGAAGCAGAACCCGTGTTGCTGGGCATCACCAAGGCATCCTTGGAGACCGAGTCCTTCATCTCGGCGGCATCCTTCCAGGACACCACCCGCGTGCTCACGGAAGCGGCCACCCTCTGCAAGAGCGACATGCTGCGTGGCTTCAAGGAAAACGTCATCATGGGTCACCTCATCCCTGCCGGCACTGGCTTCATCAAGAACCGCGACTTCGAAGTCTTCGAGACCGAAAAGCCTGTCTTCTCGACTCGCGGTAAGGTGGAAGAGGAAGAGGAACTCGTCGGCTAATCCCGCTGATCATCGCTTCAAAGCCCCTTGGATCGAAAGGTCCAAGGGGCTTTTTGTTTTGGAGCGACGATATCTCACAGAGTTTGCACAAGGCTGCACAAAGTTTTCAAAAGCCTTGCATCATCGCTGGCTCTTGCTTCTCTACAGGCCCGTTCGCAGCACAAAGCCGGTGTGGTGAAATTGGTAGACGCGCTAGACTCAAAATCTTGTTCCGAAAGGAGTGTCGGTTCGAGTCCGACCACCGGTAGCTGGCCTTTGCATATCAGGGGCTGCGCTTTTCAAGGTGAGGCACTAATCCTGCAAATACCCTGAAGCGCCTCGTTCTTCAAATCCACATGCCTTCCGGGATCACGCTGTCCTTTGGAATGACGATGATCCCATCACGGATGAAGTAGAGGCCTTCTTCGTGATCGAAGTGATTGGGTTTGCCCTCAGGGGTGATGACCACATTGTCGCCGATGTGCACGTTCTTGTCGATGATCGCGCGTTCGATCCGGCAGTTCTTGCCGATGCCGGGTGGTGGGCAGTCGCTCTTGCGATGCGGGGCACCCGCGTAGTAGTCGGCACCCATAATGATGCAGTTCCGAATGGTGGTGCCACTTTCGATCACGGAGCGCACGCCCATGACGCAGCGTTCGATGTGTGCGTCGGTCAAGATGCATCCGTCGGCTAGCAGCGCCTTGTGAATCGTTGCACCGTTGATTTTAGTGGCGGGCAGGAAGCGGGCGTGGGTGTAGATGGGGGCCTGCGAGTCAAAGAAGTCGTAGCTCGGCACTACCTCGCACAGGTCCAGGTTCGCGTCGAAGAAGGAGCGGATCGTGCCGATGTCTTCCCAGTAACCCTGGAAGTCATACGAGTGCACCCTGTAGCGCTTGATAGCCTCAGGGATGATGTCCTTGCCGAAGTCGGTGAATTCATTGTTCAGGCATTCTTCCAGCGCTGTGCGATTGAAGACATAGATACCCATGCTGGCTTGGAAGCGAGGCTCGCCCGCAGGCAGGCCCAGTTGCGTTAGGCTTTCGGTAGGCATCCGCAGTGTCTCCAGCACTTTGGGATCGGTTGGCTTTTCGACAAAGGTCTGAATGCGTCCGCTGGCGTCGGAATGCAGGATCCCAAAAGCCTTGGCCCCATTCTCTTGTACGGGCAGGGTAGCGATGGTGATTTCGGCTTTGGACGAGATGTGCTGTTCCATCACATCGCGGAAATCCATGCGATACAACTGGTCACCGCTGAGGATCAAAAAATAGTCCCAGCTACCTTCTAGGAAGGTGCGCAAGTTTTGCCGAACGGCATCGGCCGTGCCTTGATACCAGGTCTCGCCTTCCGGTGTTTGCTGGGCGGCGAGGATCTCGACGAAGCCTCGGCTAAAGGGGTCAAAGCGATAGGTGCGATTGATGTGCCGGTTGAGCGAGGCGCTGTTGAACTGGGTGAGCACATACACCTGGCGCACGCCACTGTTGATGCAGTTGCTGATCGGGATGTCGACGATGCGATACTTGCCAGCGAGAGGCACAGCGGGCTTCGCGCGATCCTTGGTCAGCGGATACAGCCGCGACCCGGCTCCTCCTCCCATAATGATGGCCAACGTGTTGTTTTGGAGGCGGTGTTCTAGCTTCATGCGGGAAGGGGGAGGGGTGATTATGTATGCTAACTCATGGATGGAGAGCTGTCTTACGGCCCGACAGAATCGGGTGCTTCAGGAGCAAGAAAATGCAGCCCATGATTTCCTGAAACATGGTGCATAGGCAAGCGTTTCCTTGCCGCCGCCGGGCTTTATGACATTCAGCTTTCTGCATGGATCGAGTCTACGCGGCAAACTCTTCTTGTCCCATGATCTTCCATTGCCAACGTTTCGTTCTTGCTTCCTTTTTTTCGCTGCCCTTGCTCGCGGGTTCTGTGTCTCATGCGGCAGTCAGTTTCGATAAAGAAATCTGGCCCTTTTTGGAGAAGCGTTGCGTGGAGTGTCACAAGGCTCCTTTCACCGAGAACGGCAAGAAAAAGGAGCCCAAGGCTGGCTTGCGGTTGGATGGTGCCTGGGCCATGATGAAAGGCAGCGAAGACGGTCCTGTGATCAAGCCCAAGGAAGCTGACAAGAGCGCCCTCTATTCCGTGGTTACGCTGCCGAAAGATGACGACGATCACATGCCGCCGAAGGGTGAACCTTTGTCCGAGTCCGAGATCAAGCTGCTGAAGCAGTGGATCGACGAGGGAGCTGATTTCGGCACCTGGGAAGGCAATACCGAGGGCAAGCCTGTGCAGCTCGGCGCGGAAGGAGCCGCTGCCCGCAAGCGCGAGCACGATGACTTCTACAAAGCCCTGGAAGCAGGTGCGAAGCCGGTAGCGGACGCTGTCTTGAAAAAAGTCACCGATGCCGGGGCTCAAGTCGCCACGATTTCCACCACCAGCGCGCTCGTTCGCGTTGACTTCCTCACGGGGGTGTCGAAGTGCGACGACGCGAAGGTGGCCACGCTGCTGCCCATTGCCGACAATGTCGCTCACCTGGACCTTGGTCGCACGATCATCACCGATGCCGCGCTGGCGACCGTGGCCAAGATGCCTCGCCTTGCCCGCCTGGACCTGCGCCAGACCAAAATCACTGACAAGGGCCTGGAGTCCCTGACCGCGCTGAAGAAACTGCAAGTGCTTAACATCTACGGCACCGAGGTCACCGACATGGGGGTGCAGGCGCTGGCCAGCCTGAAGAGCCTGAAGCAGGTCTTCCTCTGGCAGAGCAAGGCGACCGAAGCCGGTGCCAAGAAGCTGCAAGCCGCACTGCCTAGCGCGACCGTTAGTGTGAAGTAATCGAATCCAGCCCGCGCCCCCTTGCGTAATCCTCAACGCCGCTCACCATGAAACGTCCGCTTATCATTCTCACCATCGCCGTGTTCTCTTTCCTCTCCATCTTCGGCTTCGCCAATCAGGGTGCCATGGTCACGCCACCCTACGAAGCCCCGGCGATCACCGCAGTGGACCAGGACGGCGCGGCCTTTAGCTTCTCCGACGCCTACAAGAAGGGCGTCACCGTCGTGTTCTTTTACCCCAAAGCCGACACACCGGGCTGCACCAAGCAATCCTGCTCGCTGCGCGATGCCCATGGCGAACTGCTGGCCAAGGGCGTGCAGATCATCGGTGTCAGCGTGGACAAGCCGGATGCGCAAAAGAAGTTCAAGGACAAGTTCAGCCTGCCTTATCCACTGGTGAGCGATCCTGAGGGTAAGGTGTGTGCGGCCTTCAAGGTGGGCCTCATGCCCGTGATCGGTCTCGCCACACGCCAATGCTTCATCATCAAGGAAGGTAAGGTCGTCTGGCACGATCCGAAAGC
>CAXNNN010000267.1:0-5479 GCA_964203095.1 Verrucomicrobiaceae bacterium
TGCTCTCACTCGATGCGGCTCAGATGCAGCGATTGCTGAGTGCCGACCTTGGCTTTCACCTGCTGCTACTGCGCGCGGCGGGGAATCAGCGGATGATGAAGATCGTGTCCGAGTCGCGTCTCTTGACCGGCATCTTTGGCACGCAGCGGCAGGCGCACACCATTGCCGTGTTGCAGCAGACGCATCAGGATCATCTGGCCATCTTGGAAGCAGTTGAGTCCGGCAATGCCAAGGCCGCGAGCCGCGACATGCTGGACCACATTCGCAAGAGCAAGCAGCAGGCGCTGGACGCCTATGACCGCGAGCGCAGTGCGCCCAACCCACGCCTCATCCCGCTGACCATGCCGCAGCAGTTGCTAGCCGAGGTCCATCGCATCGAGAAGCGACGCAAGTAACTCTTTTCCCCCATCTCCATGACTACACTCACAGGCATTGTCCCTCCTCTTATCACTCCCCTCAAAGAGCGTGACACGCTCGATATCGCGGGCTTGGAACGGCTGGTCGAACGCCTGATCACCAATGGCGTTTCAGGTCTATTCATGCTCGGCACCACAGGCGAGGGGCCTAGCCTGAGCTATCGGCTTCGCCGCGAACTGATTGAACGCACCATGAAACTGGCTGCGGGCCGGGTGCCAGTGCTGGTGGGCATCACGGATACCTCGTTCACCGAGTCGATCGAGATTAGCAAATTCGCCGCCGACAAAGGTGTGCACAGCGTGGTGGCAGCGACACCGTATTACTTCCCTGCCGGTCAGGCAGAGTTGCTGGAGTATTTGGAAGACCTCGTGCGCGAGCTGCCACTGCCTTTGTTCCTCTACAATATGCCCGCGCTGACCAAGGTGAGCTTCGAACTGGACACGATCCGCGCGGCTCAGCAGTGGGACAAGGTGATCGGCATCAAGGACTCGTCCTGCGACATGATCTACTTCCACAAGATGCTCGCGGTGGCCAAGCAACGCCCCGACTGGGCTGTTTTCGTAGGACCGGAAGAATTGACAGCCGAGGCCGTTTTGCTGGGTGCACACGGCGGCGTGAATGGTGGAGCCAACCTGCATCCGCGCCTCTATGTTGATCTTTATCAAGCCGCTGCGGCTCAGGACCTACAGATCGTGCGTCAGCTGCATGCGCAGGTTATGGGTCTGGCTGGCCGCATTTACGCGGTCGGGAAACACAAATCGGCAATCATTAAGGGCCTGAAGTGCGCGCTCTCGCTGCTCAATGTGTGCGATGACTGCATGGCCGAACCTTTTCGCCGATTTAATGAACCAGAGCGTGACAAGGTTCGGGCGCATTTGATTGAATTGGGGCTGCTCCACACCTAACCAGCCATGAAACCCATTCAACTCCTCGCCAGCGGAGACCTGCGCCTCTCCGCCAATCAAGTCTGCTGGTCCGCCCAGCAAGCCATGGAAGCGGCCCTCATCGCCGCGATCAAAGCTGAGGGCTTTGAAGTTATGCGAGCGCATCGCTTCGACAAGGCCAAGCAGCATGGCTTCATCGACTCGCAAAAGATGGGCATGCAAGTCTTCCGCGAGATCGAGGACAACACCGCGCCTCTGATCGTGGCCGAGGCGGTGTGGCAGTATTCGCATCATTTGCTGGCGGGGCTCACCACATACAAAGGCCCGATCCTTACCGTGGCCAACTGGAGCGGCCAATGGCCTGGCTTGGTCGGAATGTTGAACTTGAACGGCTCGCTCACCAAGGCGGGGGTGAAGTATTCGACGCTGTGGAGCGAGGACTTCAAAGACGAGTTCTTTCTCAAGCGGCTGCGTCAGTGGTTGAAGACTGGCAAGGTCACGCACGATCTCAGCCATGTCCGCAAGCTCGCAGACGTGCGCTTGCCGCCGCGCAGCTCACGCATGGGCGAGCAGTTAGCGATGCAGCTCCAGCGGGAGAAGGTGATCATGGGCGTTTTCGATGAAGGCTGCATGGGCATGTTCAACGCCATTATTCCTGATCATGCGCTTCATGCTTGCGGTGTATTCAAGGAGCGCCTCAGTCAAAGCGCGCTGTATCACGAGACCAAGCAGGTGAGCGATGCCGATGCCGAAGCCGTGCTCGAATGGTTGCAGAAGCACGGCATGACCTTCCACTTCGGTAAGAAGCACGCGACAGAGTTAACTCAGCAACAAGTGCTCACACAGTGCAAAATGTATGTCGCCGCCCTGCGCATCGCGGATGAATTCGGCTGCGCGGCCATCGGCATTCAATACCAGCAAGGGCTGAAGGATTTGCTACCTGCTAGCGACTTGGTGGAAGGCATGTTGAACAACACCGAGCGTCCACCCGCGAAGAGCCGCGATGGCAAACGCATCCTATTCCGTGGCGAGCCGATGATTCACTTCAATGAGGTCGATGAATGCGCGGGGCTGGATGGCATCATGACGCGTCGTGTGCATTCCGCCCTGGGCCAGCCGGTGGAGAACACGCTGCACGATGTCCGCTATGGTGAACTGTATGGTGACGATTATGTCTGGGTGCTGCTCATTAGCGGTGCTGCACCCCCGGCTCATTTTGTGGGCGGATGGAAGGGCGCGGAGGGTCATCGCCAGCCCGCCATGTATTTCCCCAACGGTGGCAGCACGCTGCGCGGCAACAGCAAGCCGGGCGAGATCATCTGGTCACGCATTTATGTGCAGGATGAGAAGTTGTACATGGACATCGGGCGCGGTGGCGTTGTTGATTTACCCGCTGCTGAAACCGAGCGCCGCTGGCAGCTCACCACGCCCCAGTGGCCGATCATGCACGCCGTCACCTATGGCGTGAGTCGCGATCAACTCATGGCCAAGCACAAGGCTAATCACATTCAGGTCGCATATGCGAATGATCCGAATGCCGCAGACGAATGCCTCTACGCCAAGGCCGCCTTTGCGCGCGCGCTGGGCATGAGCGTGAACGTTTGCGGCACCAAGGACCGCAAAGGCACGCCCTGGTAACTTTGTCTCTCACATGAAAAACCTCATCCCCCTGCTCTTCCTCTCCAGCGCACTCGCTGCTGATCCTGCCATCCTGAAATCCGAGTTCATCTACGACACGGGACCCTATCCGCAGATCCATGCGACGACTATTGTCGAAACACCAAGTGGCATGGTGTCCGCGTGGTTCGGTGGCACAGCGGAGAAGAATCCCGATGTGTGTATCTGGGTCTCGCGATTCGTCGATGGCAAGTGGACAGATAGCGTGGAGACCGCGAACGGAGTGCAGCCCGATGGCACGCGGCATCCCACGTGGAACCCTGTGCTCTTCCAGCCAAAGAACGCGCCGTTGATGCTCTTCTACAAAGTCGGCCCATCACCGAGCACGTGGTGGGGCGAACTCAAAACGAGTAGCGATGGCGGCAAAACGTGGTCCGCAGCGCACAGGCTGCCTGAAGGCATCTTTGGGCCGATCAAGAACAAGCCCGTGCAGCTCGTGAATGGCGACATCCTCTGCCCCACGAGCAACGAGACCGACACGAAGCCCAGCGCGTGGGCCATCTACTTCGAGCGCACAGCTGATCTTGGCAAGACGTGGACGCGCACGGAGCTGCTGCACGACGGTTTGAAGATCGGAGCCATCCAGCCGAGCATCCTCTTCCCTGGTGGCGACAAGCTGCAAGCCGTGGGCCGCACGAAGCAAAGCAAAGTCTTCCAAATCACCTCCGAAGATGCCGGCAAGACCTGGGGCGAAATTTCGCTCACTGACCTGCCGAACCCAAACTCCGGCACCGACGCCGTCACGCTCGCCGATGGCCGTCATCTGCTCATCTACAACCACACCGCCAAAGGCCGCAGCCCGCTGAACCTCGCCGTGAGCAAGGACGGCAAGGCTTGGGAAGCCGCGCTGGTATTTGAAGACGAGCCGAAGAGGGAGTTCAGCTATCCGGCCATCATTCAGACCAGCGATGGCCTCGTGCATATCACCTACACCTGGAAGCGGGCGAAGGTGAAACACGTGGTCGTCGATCCTGCGAAGCTGACGACGAAGCCCATGGTGGATGGTCAGTGGCCAAAGTGATTTCTGACCCAAGCCAGATTATGAAATGCTGTCTTTCAGTGCTGCTGCTCGGAAGCGTTATCTCCTTTGCTGCGGATGCTAAACTCGAGATCGGCGGAGATGAATCCAAGCCATCCGCTGCTGCTACGCTGCAACCCGCCACGCAGCAAAACATCATCATCTACAAAGAACCCGGTCACTACGGCGGCTGGCCAGCAAACCAAGGGCTGTGGCAGTGGGGCGATGAACTCGTTGCGGGCTTCACGGCCACTTACTACAAGGAGACCACCACTGATCACCGCATTGACCGCACCAAGCCGAGCCATCGCGTGCAGGCCCGCAGTCTCGATGGCGGCAAGACCTGGAAGGTGGAAGCGGATCAGCCTTATTCAGACCGCAAGGAGGAGCCTGAGGCCGTGTCTTTGAAGGTGCCGCTCGACTTCACCGCACCGGACTTTGCGATGATGTTTCGCTTTAAAGGACTGCATGTCGGACCGTCATGGTTCTACACGACGCATGACCGATGCAAGACGTGGCAGAGGCCGTTCAAGTTCGATGTCGACGGCGTGGACGGCATTTCCACGCGCACCGATTTGATTCCGCTCGGGCCGCGTGAGTGCCTCATGTTCGGCAGTTGCGGTAAGAAGTCGGACAACAAAGAAGGCCGCGTCTTCTGCGCCCGAACCGCCGATGGCGGACTGACATGGAAGTTGCAAGGCTACATCGGCGAGGAGCCTCCGAAGGGTGGATTCGCCATCATGCCCAGCACCGTGCGCACGGCGACCGGGGCGTTGCTCACCACGATCCGCATGGGCAAACCAAGCTTCACAATCCAGCTCTGGCGCAGTGATGATGTGGGCAAGTCGTGGTCGAAGGTCAGCGATGTCACCGGCAACATCGGCGGTAATCCACCCGCCACTGTTTTGCTGCCTGATGGACGTCTTTGTGTGACCTATGGCTATCGCAAAAAGCCCACCGGCATTCGCGCACGGCTCAGCAGTGATGAAGGCAACACTTGGTCGCCTGAGATCATCCTGCGCGACGACGGCTTTGACGGCGATCTCGGCTATCCGCGCACCCTCATTCGACCTGACGGCCGTGTGCTCACGATTTATTACTTCAATGGGCCGCGTGGTGAAGACCGGGCGATTGAGGGTACATTCTGGACTCCACCATCCTTCCAGAGGTAACCCGCAATTCTCAAATCACGTAAGCCTACCGATGCCCGAGTCGGCAGATACACCGAAGTAACCGTTACCCGCGCGCGTTTTTAGCATCCGCACCCATGCCCACGTTCCCGGAACCCGAACCGCTCTCGCGCCGCGCCTTCGTGCGCACTACTTCCATGCTCGCCGCATCCACGCTCGGAGGTGGGATCGCAAGCCAACCCGCGCCGGCAGTCGCCGCGCCGCCAAAGACTGTGCCCAAGTCCTTTCCGCATCCGCTGCTCACGGCGTCCGACGATTACTACGACGTCTCGCGCGGTAATCCGAAGCCTCAC
>CAXNNN010000268.1:0-5470 GCA_964203095.1 Verrucomicrobiaceae bacterium
GTTGTCGCGCAGGTAGTCGAAGCCGAACTCGCTGTTGGTGCCGTACGTGATGTCGCACTCATACTGTTCGCGACGATAGTTCGGTGGCTGATCATTTTGAATGCAGCCGACGGTCAGGCCCATGAAACGATACAAGTGGCCCATCCACTCGGAGTCACGACGAGCGAGGTAATCATTGACCGTGATGACGTGCACGCCACGTCCCGTCAGTGCATTCAACGCGACAGGCAAGGTGGCGACCAACGTCTTGCCCTCCCCCGTGGCCATTTCGGCGATGTTGCCACGATGCAGGGCGATGCCGCCCACAAGCTGCACGTCGAAGTGCACCATGTTCCACATCAGCGGCTGGTCGGTGACCATGACCTCGCATCCGCAAAGGCGGCGGGCGCTGTTCTTCACCACCGCGTAGACTTCGGGAAGAATGTCCTCAAGCAGCCTGCGCTCGATCTCGGAGAACTTGGGCTTCACTTCTTCCCACTTCTTCTGCGCATCTAGAATGAGATTCTTCTTATCGTCCAAAGGCAGCGTTCCGAGCGCAGCGTTCGCCAACTCGGTGCCATCGAAGCTGGGAAAGTGCTGACGCAGACGGTTAAAGTAGCCGGCCACTTCGCTCAGGCACGCGTTGACCGCTTCCTCGCCAGCCACACGCAGGGGCACGCCGCTCAAGAACGGCGGCGCATGGAAGGCCTTGAACATGTCTTTCCAGCGCACGGTACGCTCGTGCAGGGATTCCTCCGGCTCGTTCTGTAATTGCTGCTCGATACGATTGATCTCGGCAACCAGTGGATTCAGGCGCTTGATGGTGCGCTGGTTCTTGCTGCCAATGAGTTTTTTGATGATCCAGTTGAACATAACGATAAAGAGAGAACGTCGCCGAGGATGGCGAGGGGAATCAAAGCTGGCGAGATATGAAGCGAGCGCAAGCGGGGTAGCAGGTCCCGGTGACCTCGTTTCAGAGGCGGGCCAGCCACTACCATGAACGGCGATTCAGCTGAGGCCCGTCCGATTGTTCCCAAAAATCGTCTGAGAAAAACGCTCGCCTCGCCATGTCGTCTGTGGCGCAATCACGCCTCCAATATCGAATCTTTCATGAGCATAAAACACAACATCGCGGTTATCGGCCTCGGCTTCGGAGCTGAGTTTGTCCCTCTCTGGCAGAAGCATCCACACACCCATTGCTACGCCATCTGCCAGCGCAATCCTGACAAGCTCAAAGAAGTGGGCGATCATTGGGGTGTCGACGTGCGCTATACCGACTATGCCGAGCTGCTGAAGGATCCCAATGTGGACGCGGTGCACATCAACTCGCCCATCCCCGACCACGGATGGATGAGCATAGCTGCGCTGAAGGCCGGTAAACACGTGGCTTGCACGGTGCCGATGGCCACCAGTGTGGAAGAGTGTCTGGAGATCATCAAGCTGACGCAAGAGACCGGCTTGACCTACATGATGATGGAAACCGTGGTCTACGCCCGCGAGTATCTGTTCATGAAACAGCTCAGCGATCAAGGCGAGCTGGGCAAGTTGCAGTTCATTCAGGCCAGCCATCAGCAGGACATGGACGGCTGGCCCAACTACTGGCCCGGCCTGCCGCCCATGCACTACGCCACACATTGCGTCGGCCCCGTACTCGGGCTTGCTGGTGGCGAGGCGGAATACGTGAGCTGCTTTGGTTCCGGCACCATTCGTGACGAGCTGATCAAGCATTACAACTCCCCCTTCGCGGTCGAGACGGCGCATGTCAAAGTGGCTCAGTCCGACCTCAGCGTGCGCATCATTCGCAGCCTATTCGACACAGCACGCCAGTATCGCGAAAGCATCGACGTCTATGGTAGCGAGAAATCTGTGGAGTGGCCGCTGATCGAGCATGAGCCGCTGGTCCTACACACGGCGAAAAAGCCAGAACCAGAGATCCCGTCCAAGATCACCTGCCCTGACTTTGCCGAACGCCTGCCCGAGTCTTTGCAGCGCTATACGACCAAGGGCGTTTACGATTCCGATGACAACACGCACCTGAGCTTCACCCAAGGTGCCGGCCATGGCGGTAGCCACCCCCATCTGGCGCATGAGTTCGCCATGGCACTGGTCGAAGGCCGTGATCCATTCCCCAATGCCAAGCAGTCGGCGAACTGGACCTGCACCGGTATTTTGGCACATCAGAGCGCGCTCGAAGGCGGCGCGATCAAGCATCTGCCGAAGGAAACGCTGCGCTAGACTGCCCCGGGAACCGGTGAGCGGAACGATTTCTCAGGAAATGAAAAATAATTCCAGTTTCTTTGAACAGGTCTGTTCCAACCCCCACTAACACATTCAACAGTGATGGTCGGGTTAAGCCGACATGCGCTGGTCTTGAGAGTGATTGGTTGTTGTCGCCAAAACCCCGCGAAAGCGGATCTGTGTTGAGGTTGATGCCACAGAGGCCGAGCGGAATCGGGAGCCGCTCGGCCTCATTCTTTCAAGATTTCACTACAAGTGTCGTGGCCGTGCGCACCCAAGCCGACTCCCCTGCCCACGCCTGCGCACGATTGGCCAGTTGCGTGCCGGCCTCAGCATTCGGCACCACTGCAAACATGGTCGCACCCGACCCTGACATCAATGCCGCTAGCGTTTCCGCTTGATCAAGCAGCCAGCGCTTCAGAGCCGGTAACAGTAGATACTTTGCAAACACGGGCCGCTCCAGGTCATTGACCATTTCGCCCCAGGGAGAAAGCTGCGGCGCATAAAGCACGCTGACGAGTTCCTGGCTGCTCGCCCAGTTTTTATATGCCCAGGGCGTGGGAATGCCGAACGCCGGCTTGATCAAGACGAGCGTGAGTTTATGAGGGAAGTCGATAGGCGTCACGATCTCGCCCCGGCCGCTCGCATCGCAGGTCCGACCTAGCACAAAGAGTGGCACATCAGAGCCGATAGTTCCAGCGATCTTGAGCAGCTCAGACTGTGGCAACGGCGATCCACAAAGGGTATTCATCGCCTTGAGCATCGCGGCTGCATCGCTACTCCCACCACCCAATCCAGCTCCCGATGGTATCTGCTTCTCCAGATGAACGCGCCAGCCGTGGTACAAGCCTGTGCGCTGCTCGAAAGCCCGCAACGCCTTGATTACCAGGTTCGATTCGTCCACGGGCAGTGAGGTATCTGAGCACGTAAACTCCAGCCCCCTCTCAATGAGGGTAACGTCCAATCGATCAGCAATCGAAATCGGACACATGCGTGTCTCGACGGCATGGAAGCCGTCTTCGCGCTTGCCCAGCACTCGCAGAGAGAGATTGACCTTCGCAGGGGCTGAGAGACTGAGGGAATGGGAAGGAAGGCTCATATTCCGAACGTGTAGACGGTTGATTCCTCACATCAACCATGGACACGTCCCAGCAAGGCGAGCATGCGTCCAGTCTTGCCCATCTCGACGCGATAGGAATAGAAGCGCTGCAAATCAGTGGATGTGCAGATACCGCAATCATGAAGGTGTTCAGGGCGAATCCCTGACTCCAAGCACTGAGCGCGAATACCCGCTGCGAAGTCCACCTCATAGGAAGGTGGCCGAATACAAGGGCTGAGCTGCACGATGATGTCGCCAGGCGATGCGCCGAACGCGCGATGCATCTTCTCAACGGCCTGCCGTGCGATGCCCAGCTCCGATCCTTTGCGGCCTGAATGAACCAGCCCCAGCGCTCCTGTTTTGGGGTCGTGCAAATAGACTGCGCAGCAATCAGCGATGTAAATGCCGAGCAAAACGTCAGGATCGTTGGTGACTAGCCCATCGACCTCAGGCGCAAAGGACGGGCCACTGGCTGTCGCGATAGCGATTCCGTCGCCATGGACTTGCTCAGCTGTGCGCAGGGCTGACAGCTCGTAACCCAAGCCGCGCACTTGGTCTTGGTGCCAAGGCAGAAGAAGATTCAGAGCCTCCTCACGATCCACACCCACTGCCATCTCGGGATGCCGCAGAATCAAACCATGTCGGGTGCCAGCTAGCGCTGGAAAGGTCATCAAAGTGTCGGTGCTCATGCTTAGCGAAGATAAAAAAGCCAATCAGTTACACGAACTGATCGGCTAAAAATCATCCCCCCAGCACCCTAGTGGGATGCGAAAGTGTCGTCTAACATGCGATAGGTTGACATGAAGCTATTCACATCGGTAGCCTTGGCCTCATCCATAGCTTCCGCGATGCGGTTTTGCAGTTCGTCACGCAAACGAGCCACCAGATCGATGCCCTTGGATGTAATGCGGACCATAACTTTGCGACGATCATCAATCGCGTGTGTGCGCTCCATATAGCCGAGTTTCTCGAGCCGATCCACAAGACCCGTAGCCGCTGCAGTTGAGTGCCCCATCTTGCGAGCGACGTCAGTCATGGTCATCTCCTTCGAGGTGGAGAGATAACTCAGAAGGAAAAACTGAGCGAAGGATATGTTGTCCTTGTTCAAGTCCCGAGAAAGATTCAGCAGAAACTCGCGCTGACTGAACAGAATAAAATCTGCCAGCTTCGCGTGATCTCTTGGCAAAGGCTTGGTTCCGTTGAGTGCTGACATATCTTGGGAGTTAAGATTTTTTGAAATAGTAGCTAGAATGGAGAGATGATAACCGATAATCACCTAAATTCAAGTTATTTCTATATTTTCTATAGGTTGATGTTGATCGCACCTACATGGAGACGATGACGGTAATCAACACTGGCAGAATATCAAGTCACAATTGAAAAACTTTTACATTTGAGCGACTTGAATTATCCGGATTGAGAAGAAATCTGCAAAGACCACTGTTTTACGCCAATCTTCGCACCTGAGGATGATTTTGAAGGACTGCCGAGATTTCATCGGGCTTCATGATCAAGAACGCCGTCGATAAAGCATCTGATAAGGATGCTGTGGGTGCAAGGACGTAGGAGCGGCGGGCATCCATAACCACTGGTTCTAGCGTGCGAGGATCCATCAGATGGTTTCCCTGCACGGCAAAACCTGAACAGCTAAGCGCATCGCCAGCCAGTTGCAGGGTCTGTGGCTCATCTAAATGGACTGTCACGGGCCAGCCCTGGGGACCCAGACCCACGAGGGTGCTCTCCCCTGCACTGATGAACGCGGAATAAATGCCCTCCTGCTCCAAGACGCGCACGGCTTGATCGAGAGCGTAGCCCTTGCCAACGGCACCCAAGTCGAAAAGCATGTGATCCGTGTGGACGGTGACGCGCAGTTTCTCCGCATCGAGATCGAACAAGTGCATCCCCATTCTTTCTCGACTTGCGTCCAGCTCGCCGGGGAGAGGGATGCGCTGCGAACCGTCAGGGTTTCGCCACAAGCTCATCAACGGTCCAAGAGTGATGTCAAAAGCTCCATTCGTCTCAGCATAGACCGCCTTGGCCAGACTCAGGCAATCCCATGCCGCAAAATCCACATGCATGCTTTCCCCTGCATTCAGCATTCCCAGCCGCCAGATTTGGCTGGTCGGCTTGAATCGGCTGAGTTCCTCCTCCAAT
>CAXNNN010000269.1:0-5447 GCA_964203095.1 Verrucomicrobiaceae bacterium
GGTCCTTGTCCCGCGGATCACACCGCCTCCACGCACCGCCCACACAAAGCTGGATGAGCTTCATGCGTGCCGACGTCTTCCAGGTGCTTCCAGCAACGGCCGCACTTTTGATGTGAAGACTCCTCAACCACGGCGGCAAGGGCGTCACCGCGAGCAATGTGCAGTTCGCTGAGGATGAAGAACTCGTGCAGAGTCGCAGCATCGTTCCAGACGGCGTGCGTGAAGCCTTCGTTCGGCAAGGTCAGACGCACGGTCGCTTCCAACGATGAACCGATCTTCTTGGCCTGACGCTCGGGCTCGATGGCTTGGGCGATGACAGCGCGGGCCTTCACCATTTCCTCGACGGCGACATTGGCATCGCTGCCTGCATAGGCCGGGTTCGGGATTGGGAAGACTTCGAGATGCACGCTGGTCGTGTAGCCGAGATGCTCCCAAGCTTCATCAGCGGTGAAGGCGAGAATCGGGGCCAGCAGCTTGCACAGCGTCTCCATGATCTCGCGGATGGCGGTTTGCGTGGCAAGGCGACGCGGGCTGTTCGCGGCGTCGCAATACATGCGGTCCTTGGTGATGTCGATGTAGAGGCTGCTCAGGTCGCTGGCGCAGAACTGATTGATGAGCGTGAAGACCTTGCGGAAGTCGTAGCCCGCATAGGCATCGACGCACAGCTTGGTCACATCGTGCAGGCGCTCCAGCACCCAGCGGTCGATGAGCGTCATCTGCTCTGGCTTCACGGCCAACTCGGGCTTGAAGTCATGCAGGTTGCCCAGCAGCACGCGCATGGTGTTGCGGATGCGGCGGTAGCTTTCGCCCGTCTGCTGGAACAGTTCCTCGCTGAACGGCACCTCGTTCTGATAGTCCACGCTGCTGACCCACAGGCGCACCATGTCCGCACCATACTTGTTGTAGTAGTGGTCGGCCGTCATCGGCTTCTTGTTCTTGTCCTGCTCAGATTTGCTAATTTTCTTGCCGCTGGTGTCCACCACGAAGCCGTGGGTGATCACGCTCTTGTAAGGTGCCTCGTCATGCGCGACGACGCTGACCATCAGCGACGACTGGAACCAGCCGCGATGCTGATCGGTGGCCTCAATGTAAACATCCGCCGGGCTGTGCAATTCGGGATGGCGATCCAAAACGGCAACGCTGGAGCAACCGGAGTCGATCCACACATCCAGCGTGTCTTTGCAACGTGTGCAGCCGTCGGGAAGGCCCACAAGGTCAGCCCAGAAGGCGTCGTCCTTCTCGAACCAGAGATTCGTGCCATGCTTCTCGACCGCGTCGGCGACTTTGTGAATGACCGTGGTGTCGAGCACGACTTCGCCGTCCGGCTTGAAGAACACAGGCAACGGCACGCCCCAGGTGCGCTGACGGCTGATGCACCAGTCGGGACGGCTTTCCACCGTGCCGAAGATGCGATTGCGGCCCCAGGCAGGCAGCCAGTTCACCTTGTCGATTTCGTAGAGTGCCTTGGCGCGGATGTCGTCGATCTTAATGAAGAACTGCGACACCGCGCGGAAGATGATCGGCGTCTTCGAGCGCCAGCAGTGCGGATACTGATGCACATACTTTTCCTGCGAGAGCAGCGCGCCCTTGGCCTGGAGGATCTCGATGATGCCTTCGTTACTCTTGAAGACATGACGGCCCACGAACTCGGGCAAGCCGCACTCGGCGGTGTAACAACCGTTGTCATCAACCGGAGACAAAATGTCCAGCCCATGCTCGCGGCCTGCGATGTAGTCGTCCGCACCATGACCAGGAGCCATGTGAACCGCGCCCGTGCCGGTGTCGTCGGTGACGAACAGGGCGTTGATGATTTTCGAAGTGCGCGGCAGGAACGGATGCTGCGCCTCGCAGCCGTTCAAGGCCGTGCCTTTCAGCTTCTGCGGCGTGTCGTCCGTCAGCTTGAAGCCCGTGGCCGCAGCGAAGGATTCCAGGCGCGAGGTCGCGATGACGAATTTCTGCGAGCGACCATCGTCATGTGCGAAGGTGCCGCAGACATAGTAGAAGTCTGGGTGCAGGGCGATGCCCAGGTTCGCGGGCAGTGTCCAAGGCGTCGTGGTCCAGATGACCATCGATGCGTCTTCCAGACCGGGCGGCGGATTTAGCAACTTGAAGCTGACATTGATCGCAGGCGATGTCTTCTCCTTGTATTCCACTTCGGCCTCGGCCAGCGCGGTCTGCGCGCCGTAGCTCCACTGCACGGGCTTCTTGCTGCGATAGACCAAGCCCTTCTCAACGAACTTCGAGAAGGTGCGCATGATGTCGGACTCATACGCCGGATCGAGCGTGAGATACGGATTCTCCCAGTCGCCGAAGACACCGAGGCGCTTGAAGCTTTTGCGCTGGATGTCGATGAAGCCGCGAGCAAAGGCTTCGCAGCGCGTGCGCACTTCCGCAGGGGCGAGGTTCTGCGCTTCCTTCACGACTTTGAACTCGATGGGTAGCCCGTGGCAGTCCCAGCCAGGAATGAAGGGCGTGTGAAAGCCCGCCATGGTCTTCGACTTCACGATCAGGTCCTTGAGAACCTTATTGAGCGCCGTGCCCATGTGGACATCACCATTCGCGAAGGGCGGGCCGTCATGCAGGATGAACTTGGGCGAGCCCTTGCGCTTGGCCATGATCTGCTCGTAGAGCTTCGAGGCTTCCCACTTCTCCAAGCGCTGCGGTTCGCGCGTGACAAGGTCCGCCTTCATCGAGAAGTCGGTCTTCGGCAGCAGGACGGTGTCTTTGTAATTGATGGCGCTCATGGGGTCAGAATCGGGGAAAAGGGAGCGTGAGACTAGCGAGAAGCGGCGCGGGAGCAAGGGCGCGCTCATTCTGGGGCCGAGGCCCCACCTCGTGGCCATCGCGCTTGCACTCCGGGCATTGTCTTGAGCAGTTCGTTCCCCCGCTCGGTGCCTAGAACGCATAGCGCCGTCGCCAAAGCATCGCTCGTCGTGCAATCCGGTGCGATCACCGAGCACGCGCGCCTTTCCGTCAAGCCCAGGCCTGTGCTGGGATCAATGATGTGCGAATAGCGCTGACCGCCGATCTCGATGAACTGATGCAAGTCGCCGCTGGTGGACACGCCGCAGTTCTTCAAGCGCAGCGTCACCAGTTGGTCGGTTGCTTCGGGAGCTCCAAAGGTGCGCAGCTTCACCTCCCAGCCAGACGCATCCGGCGGTGGATCACCAATAGCGAGATCACCACTGGCGGCGACGACAGCGCAGGCGATGCCTTGTGTCTTCAGCACCTGCAAGGCTGCATCCGCCGCGTAGCCCTTGGCAATGCCTCCGAGGTCAAGTTGCATCCCAGGTTTTGCTAGCGTGATGCGGCGTGTCTTGGCATCCAGACGCACCTGTTGCCAGCCTGTCACGAGCTTGGCTTTGGTGAGGTGCTCAGACGTGGGCAGCACGCCCTTGCGTTTGGCTCGCCGCCAAAGGTTCGCATAGTGGCCCACGGTGATGTCGAAGGCGCCATCGGTCGCCTTGGCCAACTCCCCCGAGCGCTGAATGACAGCGAGTAAATCCTGGCTGGCGGTCATCTCCCCTGCCCTGCAAAGGCGAATCAGTTCGCTGTCCGGCAAATAGTCGGAGCAGATGGCATTGAGTGCCTGCACGCGCTGGAAAGCCGCGTCCGCAGCGCCTTGCGCCTGAGCCTGCGAGTCCGCGTAGCAAGTGATGCGGAACAGCGTGCCCATCGCAGGCTGGGTGAACTCGTAGCGCTCCAGCGCCCAGGCTTGGCCAGCCATGCAGGCCACCAGTAGCAGCAACAAAAACGGCGCTCGTGCGGAGCGCCGTTTCTGGAAAAAGGAATGTATCAGACGATTACTCACCGTCGCGGCCAATGGCTTCGACAGGGCAGCCAGCCAGGGCTTCTTCGCACAAGGCGCGCTCTTCATCGCTTTCAGGCTGTTTGAAGACGTAGGAATGACCACCGTCGTCATCGCGCTTGAAGTTGTCATGCGCAGTTTCACGGCACAAGTCACAGTCGATGCATTGATCGTCCACGTAATAAGCACCGGTGATGTTCTGGGAGTATTTATTTGCTGCGTCGGCCATTGTTGTGTGTGGGTTGGGGGGCGGATAGTAAAACCTCGCGAGGGCGGCGCAATGGAATTTTTTGGTGGGTCAATTGTCGCATAACTTGTGCCAGGACGCTGCCTTGACCACGGGACGTTTCTTTGAAAGGTGGCTGAATCATGCCCGAACACATACCCCCGACCGCTATCAAGCCACTCAGCCCTCTGGAAGGCTGGCACGTCCTGCACTTGTTTTTCCACATCAACCACAGCCAGTGGTCCATCCTGGACGAGTCGGAGAAAGCCGAGGCCAAGATGAACTACGTGAAACTGGTGCAGACGATCCGCACGCACCCGGACACGCAATTGATCACCTTCAGCATGATCGGGCCGAAGAGCGACCTCGGCTTCATGCTGCTCACGCCTGACCTGCACGATGCGGATCGTTTTTCCAAGCAACTGGGCCGAGTGTTCGGACCCGACGTGCTGATCCCCGCCTACAGCTACTTGTCGATGACCGAACTCAGTGAATACACGACGCCGGAGTCGGAGTTCAAGGTGCAACTGGTGAACGAGGAGAAGCTGGAGGAAGGCAGCGAAGCCTTTGAAGCCCGCCTCGGCGAGTGGCGTGCGCGCATGGCCAAATACACCCATGACCGCCTGTATCCCAACATGCCAGACTGGCAGGTCATGTGCTTCTACAACATGAACAAGCGCCGCAATGTGGGCCAAAATTGGTATGCCCACACCTTCGATGAGCGCCGTCAGCTCATGGCCGGTCACGCGCGCGTAGGACGCACCTGGGCTGGCAAAATCCGCCAACTCATCACTGGCAGCACCGGCTTGGATGAGGCTGAGTGGGGCGTCACGCTCTTCGCCCATGACACCCATCACATCAAAGGCATCGTCTATGAGATGCGCTTCGATGAAGTCAGCGCGCAGTATGCCGAATTCGGCGACTTTTACATCGGCCTCCAACTGCCGACGGATGAGTTGCTAGCTCGGGTGCTGGGTTGATTATACGATCTCTGTGCTGATGCAAAACACCCCTCTCACCATCGCCGGACGGTCCTTCACCTCGCGCCTCATGCTCGGCACGGGCAAGTTTGCTTCTGGTGAACTCATGCAGGAAGCGATCATCGCCTCCCAAACCGAGATCGTCACCGTGGCCCTGCGCCGGGCTGACCTCAGCGGCCAAGGCGACCCCTTTGCAAACATCCTGGATTTCATCCCGAAAAATGTGCTACTGCTACCGAACACCAGTGGCGCGATGAACGCGGAGGAGGCCGTGCGCCTTGCACGGCTCGCCGTCGCGGCGGGACTGCCAAACTGGGTCAAGTTGGAGATTCATCCCGACCCTCGCTACCTGCTACCAGACCCGATTGAGACACTGAAGGCGGCCGAGGTGCTGGTGAAGGAAGGCTTCATTGTGCTGCCCTACATCAACGCC
>CAXNNN010000270.1:0-5437 GCA_964203095.1 Verrucomicrobiaceae bacterium
CCTCTGGCAGTCGACCGTCACGAAGAACGGCGTTGCAGCCCTGAAGAAGTCGCTCGCTGCCACGCACATCAACATCGGCTGGACGACCGAGGACGACGCAAAACCAGTGGCCGTCGTGGCTGCCGCCCCTGTTGCTGCTGTGGCACAGCCTGCCGCAGTTGGCCCGGCTGCACCCGCGGCAAAGCTTGATCTCGCAGCCGCTGGCAAGGCCATCGTCTTCAAAGATGTGGTGCTGCCGATTTTGGAAGCCAAGTGCGTCAGCTGCCACGGTGCCGAGAAGGCCAAGGGCAAGCTGCGGATGCACACCTTTGCAGACGCGATGAAGGGTGGCGGCGATGGCCCGACCACGATCGTGGCTGGCAAGCCGGATGACAGCCTCGCCCTTGTTCGTATCGCCCTGCCTAACGACGACGATGAGCACATGCCGCCGAGCGACGAGACGCAGCTCACCAAGGCAGAAATCGCGCTGCTGAAGTGGTGGATCGCCGAAGGCGCGAGTGAAACGCTCACCGTCGCAGCGGCGAAAAAGACACCTGACATTGAAGCTCTGCTTGGTGGGGCGCTTAAAGCCGTCGCTTCCAAGCCGGTCGCCGACAAGGGCAAGGCTGAAGAAAAGCCGAAGCCCAAGCCATTGAGCGAAGACGAAAAGAAAGCCGTCGCTGCGGTGGCCAAAAAGCTTCAAGCGATCAACGCCAGCCTCATGCCACTGGCGCAAGACAATGACCAGCAGCGCCTCAGCGTGATCAACGCGGCTGACAAATTCAGCGATAAGGAGCTGGCGGAAATCGCCCCGATTGCCGCGCATGTGGTGTGGGTCGATCTGGCGCGCAGCCAGATCACGGACGCTGGCATCTCGACGCTGGCCAAGCTTCCAAACCTTGAACGCCTGCACTTGGAAAACACCAAGATAGGCGATGCCGGCATCGCACAGCTCGCCGGTTTGCAGAAGCTCGAATATCTCAATCTGTATGGCACGAAGGTGACCGATGCGGGACTTGCCAAGCTGGCAGGCAACAAGGCCTTGAAGAAGGTCTTTGTCTGGCAGACCGCCGCGACCCAAGCCGGGGCCAAGGCCCTGGAAGCAAAAATGCCTGGCCTCGTGGTCAACGTCGGCTTGAGCGAGGCCGAGATCGCCACGCTCACCGCGCCGCCCCCAGCCCCACCGCCTGCTCCGGCCCCAGCGAAGAAAGAAGAGCCCAAGAAGCCTGCTGAAGTGAAGAAGGATGCGCCGAAGCCTGCTGTGCCCGCTAAGGCCGAGGCCTCAAAGCCAACGGCTCCACCAGCGCCAGCAAAAGCACCTGCTCCGAAGGCTGCGGCTCCGCCAGCGCCTGCGAAGAAGGAAGGGGCGAAGTAGGCGCTTGGGTGTTTGGTAGTTGCTACCTCAACACTTCGGCTTTCTCGCTTTACGGGCGAGAGCGAACGTGACGGCTTCATTCGAAGTGCCGCGTTGAAACAAGTTCTGGCACTAGAGATTTTTTTGTTTCGCCAAGGAATCTGAACGTATCCCAAGGTTTTCGTCCTTACCCTCAGGGAGAGGGGAAACGTTAGGAAGCGCTCCGAAGCCCCCTGATTCCCTGTTTCAGATTCGCTGACTTTGCATTTCAATACGTATCTCTTCACATTCGGCTTCAATCGTTACCCAACTCTCATCTAAACTCGCGCTAACTCTTCCGTAGAACTTCACGCATGAAACCTCGCTATCTTGTCCTTCTCGTTGTGTTGCCTGCCTGTGATCGAGTGCAGCCGCGGATGGAGATCACTCATACGCGTGAGATATCCGCGCTGGCCCCGAAGCCGACGCTGAACGCTACGAGTGCCACTCGTTTCTTTGACAACGCTGCCCAAGACGCTGAACAGCCCAAGGAGCATCCGTTGCTCTGGACGGTGCCCGCAGGTTGGAAGGAAAATCCTGCCACTCAGATGCGGCTGGTCGACTTGCGTTTTGGACCCGGGGATGAAGGCGAGTGCTACTTGGCCGCGATGCCTGGACCCGCGGGCGGTTTGAGTGCGAATATCAATCGCTGGCGCACGCAGATGGGGCTTGGTGCTTTGAGCAATGAGGAGATCGGCAAGCTGCCGCGCAAGCCCTTGATGGGTAGCGAGAGCTACTTCGTGTCCGCCGATGGTGCGTTCCAAGGCATGGGCGACGCTGCGAGTGCGAAGAAGGATTACCGTTTGCTGGGCCTGATCCAAGCGGCTCCTGAGCTGACGATCTTCATCAAAATGACCGGGCCGAAGGCGCTGGTCGAAGCCAATCAAGCTGCCTTTGATACCTTCTGCGGCAGCGTGCAATTCCGCAAAAAGCAGGACATTCCAATGCACTAAATCCAACAGTGTTGAGTGGTCAGTGCAGAGTTCTTAGACTCTGACTTATCATCAGGCACTAAATACTTAGCATTTAGCACTCTTCCCTCCGTGACTACGCCCACTCAAAAATCTTCGAACATTCTCGCCCGTTTGTTCGCCTTGTTCAGCTCCTTCGGCCTAGCGACCAGCGTCCTGATCCTGCTGTTGTTCGTGACGTATGTCGGCACGCTGGAGCAGGTGGAGCATGGCCTCTATGAATCGCAGAAGAAATACTTCGAGTCACTGTTCATCTGGAGCATCGACCTGGGCGCGTGTCTGCGTGCGATGAGCATCAACTCGACCTTTGGCCATGTGCCTGTGTTGCTGCCTGGGGGCTTTCTGCTCATGACCGTTCTTGGATTGAATATGGTCTGCGGCGCGGTCATTCGCATGAGGAAAGGCTGGCGCACTGCAGGCGTGCTCATCGCGCATTTGAGCATCATCTTCATGATCCTGGCGGGCGCGATTGAGTTCTTTTTCAAGAAAGACGGCAACATGCCTTTGTTCGAAGGGCAGTCCTCAGATGAGTTCCAGAGCTACCATGAGCGAGTGATCGAGATCGAGCAGGTCGATCCACCGCTTGCAGACGGCAAGCGGCTGTCCTTGGTGATCCCACAGAATCACTTCCTCGATCTTGCGCCTGATGGCACCACAGGTAAGGCCCGCACCTTCTCGCACGCCAGCCTGCCGTTTGACCTCGTGCTGCGGAACTACCAGGAGAACTGCGAACCCAAGCGCGCCGATGGCAGCGAGTCGCGTGAGGTGGTCGATGGCTATTACTTGCAGCCGAAGACGCCGAATCCGACGGCGGAGCAAAATATCGACGGCATCTATGCCACGGTGAAGGACAAGAAAGGCGGCGCAGCGCAGGAAGGTATCCTGTGGGGTATCTCTGCCGCTGTGAGCACGCAGCCCTTACCTTGGACGGTCAAGCTCGAGGGCAAGACCTACGCCATCGACATCGGACGTCAGCGCTGGAAGCTGCCGTTTGCAGTGCGTCTGGACAAGTTTGAGCGTGAGTTGCACCCCGGCACCGAGCGGGCGCGCAAGTTTACCAGCTTCATTACTAAACTCGTCGACAACCACGAGGAGAAGAAGATCATCACCATGAATGAGCCGCTGCGCGACCAGGGCTTCGTGCTGTTCCAGGCGAGCTTTAACATGGAGCAACGTGGAAGCGGCGCAGTGAAGCAGAGCGTGTTCGCTGTGGTGGAGAACCCCACCGATCATTGGCCGCTCTACGCGTGTGTCGCAGCTGGCATTGGCCTAGGCCTTCATTTCTTCATGATGCTGGGCCGCTTCGTTGGCCGCCAGCGCAAGACTGCTAACGCTTAAGTTCATCGCATCCGTCCCCATGAAAACCTTCGCCGCTTTCACTTTTTTCCTCGTTGCTGCCATTGGCGTGCGTGCGGAAGACGCCCCTCTGTCCCTGCTGCGTGACAAGGAGGTCGTTAGCACCTTCGCCAACCTACCCGTGCAAGAGGCAGGCCGCATCAAGCCGCTAGACACACTCGCTCGCTATCGCCTGCTGCGCTTCTCTGGTAAGCGCACGATCGCGTATGAGAACCCGGAGACCAGGAAGAAGGAATACCTGAGCGCTATCGAGTGGCTGCTGGTTTCCTGGTTCAATCCAACGGTGGCCAAAGCGCTGCCGGTGTTTGTGGTCGATAACTCGGCCGCCATCGCTGAGCTAGGCTTGAACATCGAAGGCAAGGGCAAGCGCGACCGCTACACGTTCAACGACATCGTCGCGGCACGCAGCACGTTGATGGAGAAGATGAAGGAGTATGGCGAGATCGACTCCAAGAAGCGCTCACCTGAGCAGCGCATCCTCAGCGACCTGGGCGTGAATTTCCTCGACTACGAGATGATGATCACGCACTTCGACTTCATCCGCAAGCCACTGGGAGACCAAGCTGGCACATTGCCGGCAGAGCTGAAAAATCAGCCAACAACGCTGCGCATGAGCAAGCTGCTGCCTGAGGTAATCACGCACATCAAGGGGCACCCGGAAGCGGCGGCACCAATGGCCAACCCTTGGTTGATCGAGATCATCAAGGCGCGTTTCGGTGCGCTGATGAGTGGCAATCCTGAGCTAGCGCTGCGTATCTTCCCACCACCAATGGGTAAGGCGGAGCAGTGGCACGGTCCAGGCTGGATCATGACCGATGCGTTTGAGGGCAAGGACATTCCCCAAAGTGACTGGGATTGGTTTGCGGCGTATGAGGATTTGTATTTGGCAGTGCCTGATACCGCGAAATTCAAGGCGGCCATGCAGTCCTTCGCCACCAAGACAAACACACTAGCCGCCGGGCGCAACGAGGGCCGGTTCGTGTCTATGGAGGCCAGCTACTTGAAGGCCGAATACTTTTACTATGCGCTGATTTGTTTCTTCCTCGGGCTCATTCTGCTCGCGGTGACATGGGCGAAGCCATTGCGTTGGTTGCTTTGGGGCGCGTGGATCTCGTTGGCCGCTGGCACCGCGTATTCCGTCACCGGCATCGTCGTGCGGTGCATCATCATGCAGCGCCCGCCGATCACCACTCTGTATGAGACGATTCTGTTTATCACCGCGACGGCTGCGTTGTTTGGATTGATCGCCGAATGGATTACCAAGAAGCACCTCGGCTTGCTCATCGCTGCAGTGTCGGGCACAGCGGGCATGTTCCTGGCCATTCGTTTTGAGAGCATGGAAGGGCAGGACACGATGCAACAACTGCAGGCGGTGCTGATCACCAATTTCTGGTTGGCTACGCATGTGCCGATCATCAACCTGGGCTACTCGGCGGGCATGGTATCGGCCATCCTGGGCATGGTCTACATCATTCGCCGCTTGATTGGGAACATCGTCGCTGGCGATGACAACGCGCGCAGCCTGACCCGCATGGGCTACGGCTTCGACGGGGCCGCTCTCTTCCTCTCCCTCATCGGCACCGTGCTCGGCGGCATTTGGGCCAATTACTCGTGGGGTCGCTTCTGGGGTTGGGATCCGAAGGAAAATGGGGCGCTCATGATCGTGCTGATGTCCTTGATCATTCTGCATGCCCGCCTTGGTGGCTACATCCGCGAGTTGGGTCTGCACATGTGCAAC
>CAXNNN010000271.1:0-5435 GCA_964203095.1 Verrucomicrobiaceae bacterium
ACACGTTCGGCGCGCAGAGCATCCAAGCAGGTGCGCACCGTGAGGCGGGACACCCAATGTTCGAAGGGAATGCCGTCGCGCGACTGATAGCCCTCGAGCTTTTGAAACACCTTGATGAAAGCTTCCTGTATCAGGTCCTCTTCGCTCTCGCGACGAGGCAGATGATTGCGAACCATCCGTCGCACCAGCGGATGCAGGTGCTCGATCAGCGCGCGCGACGCTGCTTCGTCCCCGGCACGGACGCGCCCGATGCAGGCTTGCACATCGAAAGCATCGGGCATCACGGCGATTGGGTTCTGGGAGGTTCACTGCCCACACGCAGAGATCAACGCCAGAACTCGGCGGCGGTAACAAGACTTTTCGCCGAATGAAAGAAGCTCAGCTGCGCCGCAACTGGGCTACTCTGCCATCAGTGGTTGAACACAAAATCCCGCGCGCTCATCAGGCTCCAGAAGATGTCCTCCAATGCTTGACGCTTTTCCTCTGGCTTCGCGGTGGCCAGCAGCTTCGTCATTTCGATCTGCTCCTTCTGCGTGGGGAAGCGAGACACTGCTAGCAAGTAAGCCTCCTCAACGATCTGCTCTGGCGTCTTGCTGCTGGCCAGCAGTTGATCCACGCGATTGTTCTTTTGCGTGAGCTTCACATTCAGCGTGTCGCCATTCGCGATGTGCAGGGCCTGAGCCATGCTGGGTTCGTTGGTGCGCTCGCACTCGCAGGTCTGCACGCGGTCGGGGCGGCCGAAGGCATTCAAGAAGTAGCTGCGCGTGTTGCTGTCGGGCAATTGCATGGCGCGGAAGCCCATCGGGTAGGCTTCGCCGAGGCCTTTGTTCGCATTGCGGCGCTCCATATTGAACTGCGTGGGCGCAGCCGTCACTTGGCTCACGGCATCCAGCATCACCTCGGCCATCAAGCGCTTCGGGTAGTAGCGCGAGTAGAAACGCTTGTCCGCAGCATTCTCGGCCAGCGGCACACTGCTGCGCTGATACGTGGCGCTTTGCAAGATGGCGCGCATGAGGCTCTTCAAGGCGAAGCCATTTTTCGCCAGATGCGCGGCGGCTTCGTTGAGCAGCGTTTCATTGCTGGCAGGGTTGGTCATGCGCAGGTCATCCACGGACTCGACCAAGCCCACTCCGAAGAAGTTGGCCCAGACACGGTTCGTGATGCTGCGGGCGAAGTAAGGGTTCTCGGCGCTGGTCAGCCATGCGGCCAACGTGGAGCGACGGTCCTTGGTCGAAGTGATGCTGATGGGCTGTGCGTCGAGCGGCGCGGGTGGCTGAGGCTTGCCTGTCAGCGGCTGAACGAGGTCTCCCTCGACAGCGCTGAAGATGACACGCTCCTCGTTGTTAATGCCGTTCTTCGAGCGCACGCGGGAGAACAGGTTGGCGAAGGCAAAGTATTGATCGTTTGTCCACTTCTCCATCGGGTGGTTGTGGCACTTCGCGCAGGCGATGCTCATGCCCAGGAAGGCAACGCTGGTGGTCTCGGCTAGCTTGGTGGGTTCATCGTGCAGGGTGAAGAAGTTGCCCGCGCCATTCTCCAGTGTGCTGCCAGTTGCGGTCATGAGGTCACGCACAATCGCGTCCCACGGCGTGTCCTGCTCCACATGCCGACGAATCCATTGGTAGTAGCTCCACATGTTGGTGGCGGGCAGCTTGTCACTGTTCACGAGCAAGAGGTCGCTCCACTTGTAGCTCCAGTAATCGACGAACTCGGGCCGCTTCAGTAGCATCTCGATCAATGCATTGCGCTTGTCTTCGCGAGTGTCGGTGAGGAAGGCGCGTGTTTCTTCGGGCGTGGGCAGCACGCCGATCGTGTCGATGAACGCTCGGCGGATGAAGTCCTCATCGCTGCACAGTGGCGAGGGCGGCATGTTCAGCTCGCGCAGCTTCTCCAGCACGCGCTCGTCGATGAAGTTGCGCGGCTTCGCGCTTGTGAACAGCTCTGGCTTCACGACCTGATCGAAAGACGCGGTGATTGTCGCAATCGAGAGCTTGCTCAAATACCAAGCCGTGATCGTGCCCTCGCCAAAGCCTGCCACCTTGACCACCCCCTCTTCATTGATGGTCGCGACGGAGGTGTTGCCAGCGGTGTATTTGCACCAGCGCGTCACGTCCTGCTGGGTCTTGTCGCTGAAGAAGGCAGTCACCTTCAGCGGCTGCTGCACACCCGGCTTCAAGGTCGCATGGCGTGGCGTGATCTCGATGCGGTCAATGCGCGCATCGTTGGCTTGGGGCCCTGGCGCGCCCGCAGCGATCCATTGGGCGAGAATGTCATACTCGGGCGCGCCCGCCTTGATCTTCTCGCCGCCCTTGTGACCCACAGCTTTCGTCGCCTTCAACAGCAGCAAGCTGCGCGCCGGATCTTCCAGCACGACGCGGCGTCCATTCGCCATGCGCGTGATCGACAAGTGATCGCCGAGTTCATCGTAGCCTAACAATGATAACCGGAAACCACCCTGGCCGGCTGCCGCTCCATGGCAGGCACCCGTGCTGCACCCGAAGCGTGCAAGGATGGGCTGCACTTGATTACGGAAGCTCGGTGCATCTGCCGCGAAGAGCGAAGGGCAGAGGGCGAGGAGAATGGCGGAAGTCAGGCGCATAAAAAGGGGAATTGAAAAAGCAGAGCTGGATGGCTAAGCTGCAAGCATGAGCACGTTCTCCGACATCCAAGCGGCGACGCACAACCTCTCTCTCAGCGAGGTGCGTGAGTTGTTGAACTCTTTGCAAGAGCGTGTGCGGATGGAGGAATCTAAACCACAGCAGAAGCGCATCGCGGGGCTAGGGCAGGGGAAATGGTGGGTGGCCGATGACTTCGACGCTCCGCTTCCCGATGAATTTTGGCTGGGCACGGATGCGTGAGACTGCTGCTCGACACGCACGCTTTCATCTGGTGGGATGAAGACGATTCCCGACTGTCTGACAAAGCTAGGCGAGCGCTGGCCGACCCCAAAAACTCGGTTCATCTCAGTCTCGCCAGCGTTTGGGAAATGCAGATCAAGCTCAAGCTCGGCAAGCTTACTCTGCAAGCAAGCCTGAGCGAGCTGCTGACCGACCGTGAGGCTCGCAATGGGTTGATGATTGAACAGATTACTCGCGAAGACATCTTCGCCTTGGAACGCCTGCCGCCGCTGCACCGCGATCCCTTTGATCGGATGATCGTAGCGCAAGCAGTGCGTGGTCAGTTTGAGGTGGTCACGCATGACGATGAAGTGGGCAGCTATGGCGTGAAGGTTTTCTGGTAACTCACGCGAACAATTCCCGAATCGCCTCCAGGCCGCGATCAACGATGGGGAATGGCCGACCCGCAGGACCTGGAATCTCATGTTCGATGTCGACGCCGAGCGCTTCGTAAATCGTCGCCACCACGTTGCCAGGGTTCACTGGGCGCTCGGCAGGATAGCCGCCGATGTCGTCGCTTTTGCCGATGACACGCCCGCCCTGCACGCCGCCACCTGCGAAGCCGATGGTCCAGCATTGCGGCCAGTGATCGCGACCACCAGCGGGGTTGACCTTCGGCGTGCGACCAAACTCGGCGAGGTTCGCCACCATGGTCTTCTCCAACATGCCGCGCTGATGCAGGTCCTCGATCAGTGCGCTGTAGCCCTGGTCATACATGGGTGCGACGAGATCACGCATCCCTTCGATGCTGGTGAATGGCTTGCTGCCGTGGATGTCCCAGGTGATCTCGTTGAAGACCGTGATGAAGCTGTTCACCGTGACGAAGCGCACGCCGCGCTCGACCAGGCGACGTGCGAGCAGGCAGCACTGGCCGAAGCGGTTCATGCCGTAGCGCTCACGCACCTTCACCGGCTCCTGACTCAAATCGAAGGCTTCGCGGGCATTCGCGCTGGTCATGAGGCGATAGGCATCGGCGAAGTTCTGGTCCATCAGCTTGGCGGACTCGCTCGCTTCGAAGTTCTTCACCGCGCTGTCCACAAGCTGACGCAACGACTTGCGCCGCTCCAGTCGCACCTCACTGATCTCCTTCGGCGGAAGCAGATCGGGCACTTTAAAGTCCTTCGCGCTTGGGTCCGCATTCAACACGAAGGGGTCATACGTCTTGCCCAGGAAGCCCGCGTCCTGACCATGTGGCATGTTGCCTCCGGTCGGTCCCATCGGCTCGGGCAGAATCACATTCGCCGGCATGTCTCCACGACGACCTTTCAGGAACTCCAGCGTGCAACCGATGTGCGGGGTGTTGATGCCGCCGGTGAAAAGACGGCCCGTCTGCATCATCTGATGGCCCGTGTCGTGCACCGCCGCCGCGTTGTGATAGACACTGCGCACCAGGGAAAACTTGTCCGCGACCTTGGCCATCTGCGGGAAGATTTCGGTGATCTGGAAATCGCCTTTGGTGTTGATCGGCTTGAACGGCCCGCGAATCTCGCGCGGCGCATCCGGCTTCGGGTCCCAGGTATCCATCTGGCTCGGCGCGCCCAGGTTGAAGATGAGGATGCACGCCTTGCCATCGTCAGCCTTCACGGCGTTCGCCGCCTTCAGCGCATTAAACTGCGTCAAGCCAAAGCCCAGCGCCCCGAGCGTGCCGACTTGCAAGAAGTCACGACGGCTCACGCCATCGCAGTTGGTGATCGAGCCTTGGCCGGTGAGAGTGAACATAGCGATGATGGGTTACGAGCGTGAACCAGGAGTTTATCATCTCTCCCACGTCAGGGACATGGAGAATCCCGCCCGATGGAATGCCTCGCCAACCGCCAATGATGAGGCGCTACTTCAGCTTTGATGGCATATCCGGGCACAGGATGGAGGCCTTCACCGACTGCTCGGGGGCGGTGTGCAGGAAGAACAGCATCCGCCCCGTGTGCCCGCACAACCACACTTCCTTGGCACCGGCTTCAAAGTAGAGCCGCCGTTTCTCCTCGATCTCCTCGCGTGTGTTCGACTTCGACAGCACCTCCACGCAAATCTCCGGCGCGCCCTTCAAGGCGGCACGACCACCCACTTGCTTCAGTCGTGCCTTGGAAATCCAAACCACGTCGGCGACTTTGATGCCTTCGCTGGTCGAGATCGGGCATTCGACGGTGGCTTTGCCATCTGGCAGATAGTGGCGCATCTGCAACGCAATCTCCGCCATGCGAGCACCGTGGTCAAAAGGCAGGTAGCGACCCAAGAGCACCTGCCCATTGCGGTTCGTTTCACAACGCCCTGAAAGGGTGGCGATGTTCCGGTCTCTGCCTATCTCATCCCAGCGGTCCAGGTTGAACATGGTTTGGTCTTGGATGCTCAGCAGGTTCAGCAGTGGAGCCATACAGATGTGTATCCTCTCACTCTTGGCTGCCAGGGGCAACTCGCTCAATCGGTGAAAAAGTGGTAGGGCGCTCTGTCCCCAGAGCGCCGTCATCGCAGGCCGAGAAACTTCGCTCATACGGTGGATGCTCGCAAAGTCCTGTGGCCCAACAGCGGCGGGCTAGGGACAGC
>CAXNNN010000272.1:0-5424 GCA_964203095.1 Verrucomicrobiaceae bacterium
GAACTGGATGCCGAAGGCGCGCACTTTCTGGAGCACCACATGAACGAGATGAACTTCTCGGCGCGTGCCCATGACCGCATTTTGAAAGTCGCTCGAACCTTGGCGGACCTCGGCGGTCATGAAAAAATCATCGCTGATAACATCATGGAAGCCGTGCAGTATCGCTCGCTGGATCGGAAGCTGTGGGTGTGACTCACTCCGAGTAGGCCATGATGATCCCCAGGATGATCAAGCCAATGATCGTCACGATGGCGATCTTGATCCAGCTCAGCGGATACTCGCCAGCGATTTTGCCGGTGATGCCATTGACGGCCACTTGGTAAGTCTTGCTGCCGTAGTTGTAGGTCAGGAGCCAGACGGGCAGCAGCACATGCTTGAAGGTCTGGCCTGAGTATTGACTCTGGACCCGCAGGTTGCGATGGGTGTCGCCTGGGATCTGGTGGATGCACATGTCATTGATGGCGCTGTCCATGCGGTCCTTGCTCGCGGCGGCGGCTTCTTTGAGGTCGATCTGATACTGCTCCACGACCCAGCCGGTGAGGTAGCCGGGATCATAAGGAACGAGTTGATCCGTGGTGGGGAATGGCGCGACATCGTGCAGCAGCTTCGGATGCACCCCGCGTGAGGCGGGAATGAGGAAGTCGTCGAAGAAGTGATCCAGTGAGCCACTCGCATACTCCCAGCGCGTGCGAGTCTCGGACTTGCCGTCGCTACCACGCACGGTGTAGTGATGGCCCGCCTCGGCCTCCCAATCCGCATGGACCTGTGCGTCAAAGGTCCAGAAGGGAAGGTAGATGCCATGCAGTGTGTCAGTCAGCGCTTTCTTGCCCAGGTTGTTGGGCGCAAACCAGTGGCTGGCATACCACTGGCGAATGTCCTCGCGCACTTTCGTGTGGGCGACGTGGAAAGGCAGCACCGCCTCGGGTCGCACCGGGGCCGAGATGTCATCGGCCGAGATGATCGCGGGCGAGCCGCAGAAGTCGCAGTTTTGCGCCACGCGTGCGGGGTCAAAGACGCTGATGGCCTGACAGCTCTGGCATTTCACCGTCTTGCGCTGCACCTGCCAGCCACCGTCGTTCTCCGGCAGTGCTGACAGGGCTGCGAACAACTCATTCTCCTGAATGCCGCTGCCATCGGTCTTCAGTTCGGTCTGCGAAATGGTGCCGCAGTAGGGACACACGAGTGTCTTCTTCGACGGATTCCAGACAGCCTCTGCACCGCATTCGGTGCAGTTGAACTTCTTGAGGGCGGTGACTTCGGACATAGCCAATTTAGAGGGCTTCCCATTCTTCTTTGGTGATGCACGCCTGCTTGAGGATGCGATTCAAAAGACTCATGCTGATCTCTCCTTGATGTGGGTTGGGCAGGGTGAGTGACAGGGTGCCGCGCAGCATGAACTGATGCTTGCCTCCCGAGTAAGGCCCCTCAAACCCAGCCCGACGCAACGCGCGAACCGAGTCACTGCGTTTGATGGGTCCAAAGGAGGGCATCACGCAAAGGCCACTTCTTCGACTTTGATCTGCACGCCGTCTAACATGGGAATAGGCAATCCTTTCGAGACACGGAAGAGAATCCAATCTTCCAGTGTCTCGCTCAGTTCATGGCGGCAAGCCTCCACGGTTTCACCCGTGGCATAGACGCCCTCGCATCCAGGTATCTCGCCATAGCATGAACCGTCTTCAGGCAGCATCTCATAGCGCGCTCTAGCCAGAGCTTTCTGAATGTAGGTCGAGATCATGGCGAGACATTACACGGCTGTCGTTAGCAGGGCTAGTGGACAATCACTGAGCGAGGAACTGATCCAGAGCAGTCTTGGTGACGCGCCAGGCCGAACCGATCTTCTTGCCCTTGATGTCACCCGCTTCAAGGCTGGCGACCACATCGGCTTCGGTCACGCCGAGTGTCTGGGCGACCTGAGCTGGCGTCATAATGTCAGCCGCTGGAGCAGCCACAGCGGCCCCTGGGAGCGGTGGCGGTGTGGCACCGCCTGCGCTGAGGTTCGTGCTCTTCATCATCTCCTGCGCCATCGCAAAGCCCATGGCCATCTCGGCGGGGGCACCTGCGCCACCGCCCTTGGCCATGCCTTCGGCCATTTGGAATTTCACATAGGCATTCAGGTCGCCGATCGCGCCCATGCTGCTGCGCTTGTCGATCGCGGCTTCGACTTCTGGCGGCACGCTGGCGTTCTCCAAGACGAAGCTGGTGATCTCGATGCCATACTTGCCGGTGGTGATCGGATTGATGATCGGCAGCAGTGCCTCGCCCAGTTCGCTGTAGCGCATGGCCAGGTCGAGCACTGGCACCTTGGCGGTGGCGAGCGCTTCGGTGAAGATGCTGACGATGCGTGAGCGCATCGTGTCGGCGAACTCATCGAGACGGAAATGATGATCGCTGCCCGCGACTTCCTTCAAGAAGAGCGGCACGTTGGTGATGCGGAAGTCGAAGGTGCCGAAGGCGCGCACGCGAACGATGCCGAAGTCCGCATCGCGCATCATCACAGGGTTGCTTGTGCCCCACTTGTTGCCAGTGAAGAGGCGCGTATTGACGAAATACACGTCCGCCTTGAAGGGCGAGTTGAAGCCATACTTCCAGCCCTTGAGCGTGCTCAAGATTGGGATGTTATCCGTCACCAGGCTGTGCTTGCCGGGGCCAAACGTGTCGCCGAACTGGCCTAGATAAACGAATTGTGCGGTCTGCGATTCCCGCACGATGAGCTGCGCGCCATTCTTGATTTCCTTGTCTTCGTCAGCAAAGCGGAAGCTCAGTGTGTCGCGCGAGTCGTCGGTCCATTCGATGATTTCGAGAAACTGTCCTTTGAGGTAGTCGATGAGGCCCATGGGTATGCGTTGGTTTGTGGTTAACGAAGTCGTGCAGAGGAATCGGAATGAGACCGCAGGCGATGATAAGAGTTCAGTGATTTTCGCGTCAGCGCCAAGCTGATCAACTGGCGAAAGCAAACGCAGGCACACCCTTTGCACCTGGACGGCAGACGAAGAGGCGCCCGGCATGCTCTTCTGTCAGACCCGGCTTGATGCCGGTGGTCACATACAAGTCGCCGAGGTCTGCACCCCCGAAGGCGCAGGCCGTGGTCTCGATGCAGGGGAAATCAATCTGCTGCTCCGCTTGCTGCGTGGCGGGATTGAAGCACACGACCTTGCCTCCGTGGCAGAAGGCGATCCATAGGCGGCCTTCGCTGTCGATGGTCATGCCATCAGGCGAGGAAGCATCGGCGATGGTGTCCCAAAGGACGCGCTCGTTGCTGATGGCGCTGGTGGCGTTGTCGAAGTCGAAAGCACGAATCTTCTTCGAGGGCGTGTCGATGTAATACATGGTGCGAGCATCCGCGCTCCACACGATGCCATTGGAGTTCGTCACGGGACCGAACTTTCTCTCCACGCTCAGGTCGGTGTGTAGGCAGTAGAGCGAGGCTTCGGCCCGTTTCGTCAAACAGATGGTGCCTGCCCACAGGCGGCCAGCAGGATCGCACTTGCCGTCGTTGAATCGGTTGTCAGCGATGCCCAGTTCCGGGTCCGCGATGGGGGTGCTGACGCCGGTCGTTTCATCCATGAAGAAGAATCCATCATCGCCAGCCCAGACGAGGCCGCCGCTCGCACGCGGCACCACAGTGCCCACGCGCTGGCCGACATCCCAGATCGTTTCCTTTCCAGTCACCGGATCAAAGCTGAGGATTTTGTGCGCTTCGATGTCCACATAGAGCAGACGGTTGCCATGCCAAAGAGGGCCTTCGCCCCATTGCGAAACGTGTGTGCCGACGAGTTCAGGAGTCATGTGGAGAGCAGAGTGCGAGGGGCGCGTGGTGGGGCAAGGGAAAACTGGATTTCCTTCTTCCGCTTACGCCACGGGGTGTAGACCCCATAGCCCAATTATGAACGGCCCGATATCAGTTGCATTCCGTCAGAAAAATCTGCCGTCGCCGAACCAATAAACCGCTCATGAAAGCTAAACATATACTTAAGACCCTAGCACTGGCTGTCATTTTTCTGGATCAGCCGCTTTTTGCCCAGGTCGTGGATCTTGGATCCGCTTCTGGCTTCACTGTGCTGGCGGGTTCGGGCATCACCAACACGGGGCCAACCTCGATCGCGGGTGATGTGGGGACCTTTCCAACGATCTCTCAGACTGGCTTTGGGAGTATCGTTTTCACCGGCACGAACCAAGCGGGCAATGCCGTAACTCAGCTAGCCAAAGCAGACCTGACGCTCGCTTTCAACGACGCCGCAGGCCGGACGGTGAACTTCGTGTTGCCTGCTGAAATTGGCGGCATGACGCTGCTACCTGGGGTCTATAGCAATGCAAGTTCCGTGGGCCTGACAGGCGTCGTAACGCTGGATGGGGGTGGTGACCCCGATGCGGTGTGGATCTTTCAGATTGGTTCCACGCTGATCACCGCCTCTGGCAGCTCAGTGTTCTTGATCAATGAGGCCCAGGCGTGTCACATCTTTTGGCAAGTGGGTAGCTCGGCGACGCTGGGCACGAATACCGACTTCAAGGGAACCATCATGGCGAATACGTCGATCACGGCCACGACCGGTGCCACGGTGCTGGGCCGCTTGCTGGCTTTGAATGGCGCGGTGACTCTCGACACCAACACGATTGCGGAGGCGATCTGTCGGCAGATCGTTGCGGCGCCGACCGGTGGCTCATCGGAGTCATCCGACGCACAGACGATTGCCGAGCTGAAGAAGGCGATCATTCTCGCGGCACAATTGGTGAACATCAGCACGCTGCCAAGTCTGACCTCCATTTACACTCAGGGTTTCGCTCAGTTCGACACCGAGGTCTTCAGCTTGCAGCAGCGCTTTGCGGACCTTCGCATGGGCTCGCGTGATACCGACGCGGCAGATGCGCTTCCGCCCAATTTCACGCCGCGTGGCAAGAATCCCTGGGGAGGTAAAGGTGCGAAATCTGGCGGAGGCGTGCTGCCGAATGAAGTGGCGCTCACCGAAGACAACCGCATGGGCTTCTTCATCAGCGGGACAGGGGACTCGATCACCGCAGGCGACGACAACTATGACGGCAAGACCCTTGGCACCAGCTTGGGCGTGGATTGGCGTTTGAATGATCGCTGGGTGACAGGTGTGACCCTGGGCTATTCGCATTCCCGGAGTGACCTGATGAACGACGGGAAAGTGGAGGCTGACGGTGCAAAGGCGGCGCTGTATGCTCTGTATGATCGCGGCGGTTTTTACACGGAAGGGCTGATCGGCGGAGGCTACAACAGCTACGACATCGAGCGCAGTGCGTTTCTTGGCAAGGCCCGTGGCAATACCAATGGCGCGCAGTTCGACACCTACTTGGGCATGGGCTACGATGTGACCAGCGGAGGCTGGACCATCACGCCCATGGCGTCTCTCCTCTACACGATGGTCGGCATTGAGGGCTATGATGAGATTGGGTCCCTTG
>CAXNNN010000273.1:0-5423 GCA_964203095.1 Verrucomicrobiaceae bacterium
GTGGCAGCGGCTGCTAGTCTCGTGGGAGCGCCAAAGCCAGCCTTTCCGGGCTCGCGCATGGTGACCATCGCGATGGTGCTGCTGGTGGTGGGCGGGTTCATGTCGATGGCCGATCCGTTCATCGACCACTTTGTTTACTTTTTTGTGACGGGCTTGGTGGGCATCATATCCAGCCTCCTGGGGGTGACGGCACTGGCGCGGAACCTCCGCTACCAACTGCCAAGCTCCTTGAAAATTTCCCTCGGGGGTGCCGCGGCGAACGTGCTGCTCTCCTTCGTCACCGGCTATGCACTGCTGATCATGGCGAGCATCAAAAGCTCCACCACATCCCTGCAACCTGGGGCGGCCTTCAATGCAAGCATGGGGGCCAGCTTCAATGCATGGACCTGGATGTCCAGCGCGACGCTGGCCGACATGGGTTGGATTGGCTGGCTGTGGATGCTGAATGGCGGGCTAGCCGTGGTGTGCGGTTTCCTCGGCTTACCTGCGGCATTGAATCCACCGGGCACCAAGGTCTCTGCGGCCACGCCTCCGCCCCTGGCTCCCACACCGCCTGACGTCCCATGAGCACGGCTGCACGCTCCGTCGTTTCTAAGGCCACCTGCTTCCACCATCCAGGACGCGAGGCGGCGGCGAAGTGCGTCAGCTGTGGACGCTCCTATTGTCGCGAGTGCGTCACACCAGTGGAGCGGCGCATGATGTGCGCCGCGTGCTTCCGCGAATCCACGGCCCCGAAGGAGAAGACGAAGCGCGACTGGTTCGTGCTGTCGGTGACGGTGCAGCTGGTGCTCGGTTTGATCGGGCTGTGGCTGACCTCGTATTTCTTTGGTCGCGTGCTGTTGGAGTTGCCCGCCGGTTTTCATGAAGGCACGGTGTGGGAGAAGGTGTTGCCATGAGAAATAAACGCCAGCGCTCCGATCACTCGCTGCTGCACACCGTGGAGCAGGCGACAGAATTGCTGCGCCGTGTGGATCTGCGTGCGTGGGTTTGGTGGTTCGGGGGCACGGCCCCCTTGGCCTGCGCGGCGCTGCATTTTTGGACCGATATGAGCCGCGCGGCTGATGCCTGGGACCGACTGCCGGGGGCGGCTCTAATGCTGGCCATCGCCTATGGCTGGATGAAGGTCGCCCACTGCTTTTTTTGCGACCATCTGATGCGTCATCTGCGTGGCGATGAGGTCGCGGCTCCATTGCCCTGGCGCGGTCGGCTGCGCTTGATCAGCTCTCAGGCGCTCATTCATTCGACCACGGCTTGGGTGCTGCCGCTCGCTTTGGTCTCATTGCTGCCCTTTGGCTGGGCGTATGCCTTTTACCACAATGTGACGGTGCTTGCGGTGGATCACTTCCGTCAGGGGGGGCGCACGCGCGATCTATTCAGCACAGCGCTGCGGCAGACGCATGATCGACAAGGCCTAAATCACGGCCTCATGATTGTGCTGCTCGTCTTCGGGGTCATGCTGTGGATGAATGGCTGGCTAGGGATCATGCAGGTCAGCATGTTGATGAATTCATTCACGGGCGAAGAAAATGCGATCACGCGGAACATCTGGTCGCTGTTCAGCTCGTCCATCGTTGCCACGACGGTGCTGGCGGCGTATCTGCTGGGCGGTCCGCTGGTGAAGGCGATCTACACGCTGCGGTGCTTCTACGGGCTATCGCGCAAGAATGGCGATGACTTGCTGGTGGCCTTCCGCGCGACGGCCCCGCAGACTGTGGCCATGCTGCTGCTCGCCGTGGGGTTTGCCTTGTCGCCATCGACGATCGTTGCCCAGGCGCCCGTCAAGGCGACTGCCGAACAAGTTGCTCTAGACAACCTGGATAGCACAGCGCTGGACCAAAGCATTCGCGAGGTGCTGAAGCAGGATGAGTATCAGTGGCGTTTGCCGCGCGGTGATCGACCTGCAGAAGCCAAGGGCTGGCTGGCGGACTTCATGGCTGGCATTATCCAATGGACCAAGGAGATGGGTCAGAGTGCGAGCGACGCCTTTGAGAGGTGGATGAAGGACATTTTCAAAGGTTGGCTCGGTGACCCAACGAAAGGCATGAAGGGCGATATGAACTCGACGCCCTGGGCTGACTTCAGCCAGATGGCGCTGAAGGTCTTGCTGGTCATCCTTGGCTTGGTGCTTGCCGTGCTGATCGTTCGTCAATGGCTGAAGGCACCGCCCAAGCCGGTGCAAGGCGCGGCAGCGCTACCTGAGATCAATTTGGAGAACGAGAACGTCGTGGCTAACCTGCTTCCGGAGAATAAATGGCTGAAACTGGCGCAGGAAAAGATCGATGGAGGCGACTTCCGTCTGGCCATGCGAGCGCTGTTCCTGGCCACGCTAGCGCATCTGGGTGAGCGACGCTTGCTCGGCATCGTGAAGAGCAAGTCGAACGGCGACTATGTGCGTGAGCTGGGTCTGAGAGCGCGGGATCGCAATACGCTGCGGCAGACTTTTGGCGACAGCGTGCGCATCTTCGACCGTGCCTGGTATGGCCTGCACGAGGTGACACGGGATGTGCTCGACGAGTTCAGCGACAATCATCAACGCATCACCACCGATGTCAGCGCGCGCTAAACCTTCCAGCTCGGGTGCGTGGTTTATGCTCGTTGGCATCGCCGTGCTCACGGTCGTTGCCTTGGGCGGGGTCATGCGGTTGCGCTTTAGCTCGGGCGAGAGCTACCCAGAATACTCGACGAATCGTGTCGATCCCCTGGGCACGCGTGCCTTGTATGAAGCGCTGGGTCGTTTGAAGGGCGTGACGGTGGAGCGGCATTTCCAAAGCCTGGACAAGCTCCAAGGTGCCCCCGGTTCGACGTTGATCCTGAGCGGCCTGGACACACGCCAGTTCAATTCCTATCTGGCTTATGATGCTGAAGCGGTGGGGCGCTTTGCGGCCGATGGGGGTCGTGTGGTGATCGCGCTGAATCCCGCCGTCAGTATGGACATGGTGGACCGCGCGTATCGCGATGCGGAGGAAGAGAAGGCGAAGGAATTCAATGGCGATGACGAGAAAGCGCCAAAACCCACGCCCCAAGAAGAGCCCAAGAAAGCTGAGCCAAAGCCCAAGAAGGATGCCAAAAGCAAAGCCAAGCCGAAGGACGAGGACGAGGACGAGTTCCGCAAGACTCGCGAGCTGTCCTTTGCCGAGGTGCTGAAGATCAGCGCGAAAGCCAAAGAGTTCTTCTACAGCGGTGAGGGGTCGGCCTTAACGCTCAAGTCCGAACTGCCGCTGAAAAGCGAGCAGGTGCCGCTGTGGATGAGCAATGTCTATCTGGACGATGATCAAGCGCAGCTCTGGCGCGCGGGCTGGAAATTGCTGTCAGGTATTAGCAATGCTGAACCAGACACTAAAACCACTGAGGCGAAGGTTGAGCTCCCGCCAACACCCTGGAAGGTGCTGGCCACCAAGGGCGATCGCATCATGATCGCAGAGCGCAAGCTTGGCATGGGCACCGTGGTCGTGTGCACCGACCGCTATTTCCTGAGCAACGAAGCGCTGTGGAAACACCCGACGCCACGCTTTCTGACTTGGCTGGTGGGCGATGCCAAACGCGTCATCTTCGAGGAGACACATCTCGGCTCGTTTATCGGCGATACGGACGGCATCATGACTCTTGCGCGGCGCTATCGGATGCACGGACTGTTCCTCGGCTGCATCCTGCTCTTCGCCTTGTTCATCTGGCGGAACGCGATCAGCCTCGTGCCCTCGAACCCTAACGAAGACCTGGGCTTGTGGCGTGCTCAGGCCGTCGCTGGACAGAGTTCGGCCTCCGGCTTGGAGGGCTTGCTCCGCCGGGGCATTCCGACCAAGGGTTTGCTCAAGCGTTGCTTCGACACCTGGTTGTCCACGCGGGCGAGTAGCGGCGCGGTTCCTGCGGATCGTCGTGCCAAGGCACAAGCTCTCGTGGCCGAACCTGTCGCCGCCAAACAGGCCGCCTCTACCTACCAAGCCATTCGAGATGCACTGCATCCTCGGCGCTGATTTTGAATACTGAATCCCACCCTTTACCATGACCACCCTCGACGATCTCAAGCAAACTCTGGCCGACGCGCGTGCGGAAATCGGCAAAGTCATCATTGGCCAGCAGTCGGTGATCGATCATGCGCTGATCGCCATTTTCACGCGCAACCATGTGCTGTTTGAAGGTGTGCCTGGCACGGCGAAAACACTCTTGGTTCGCACGCTGGCGCAGGTGCTAGGCGCGGACTTCGGCCGCGTGCAGTTCACGCCGGACCTGATGCCGGCGGACATCACGGGCACGAGTGTTTTCAATCTGAAGGACAACGAGTTTAAGCTGGTTAAGGGTCCAGTCTTCTGTGGTTTCCTGCTCGCGGATGAAATCAATCGCGCGCCGGCCAAGACGCAATCCGCTCTGTTGCAGGCGATGCAAGAGCGGCGCGTGTCGATCGACACCACCACGCACATGCTGCCCGATGGCTTCACTGTCTTCGCCACGCAGAACCCGGTCGAGTATGAAGGCACGTATCCGCTGCCCGAGGCGCAGAAGGATCGCTTCATGTTCAAGCTCTCTGTGACCTATCCGTCGCGCGATGAAGAGGTAATGCTCGCCAGCCGGTTGCTGGGCAAGGAGGCACCGGAGCGCGTGCTCGACTCGGGGGTGGTGAAACAAGTGCTCACCGCTGAGAAGATCGCCGCAATGCAGGCCGCGCTGGAGCAGATCACCGTTCGCGATGAACTTGTCAGTTATGCCGTGGATCTCGTGCGCGCCACACGCGAAAACGAAGCGGTGCTCGTCGGGGCTGGGCCGCGTGCTACGATTGCCTTGGTGCTGGCTAGCCGCGCCCGTGCCGTGCTGGAGCAGCGAGACTTCGTGTCGCCCGATGATGTGCGCGCGCTCGCTGAGCCGGTGTTGGGACATCGCTTGGTCTTGAGGCCGGAGTTTGAAATCGAAGGCCTGACCGTGGGCGAACTGGTCGGACGTGTCTTGGAAGCGGTGCCGGTTCCTCGTTGATTTGCCAGTCCTCAACCCTATTTTATCGCCATGAGTGTCCGGGATATTGAGCGAGCTATCGACGCACTGCCTGCTGAACAGTTTCGCGAAGTGCGTGACTGGATCGTGGAACGTGACATGAAGAATTGGGATAAGCAGATCGAAGAGGATAGCGACGGTGGAAGGCTGGATTCTTTGATTGAGAGAGCAATGGCCGACTATCATGCCGGACGTGCCACCACTCTCTGAGCACAAGGCAGCTCCCGACTTCTGGGGGCGCTACGGTGCGCTGCCTGTCGAAGTGCAGGCGCTGGCAGATAAAAATTTTCAACTCATAAAGCGTGATCCACGACATCCATCGCTTCAGTTCAAGAAGGTGGGCAAAGTGTGGTCTGCTCGCGTGGGCCGCGATCACCGCGCTCTTGCGGTCTCTATTCCAACCGGTTTCTTGTGGATTTGGATTGGCCCGCACAAAGACTACG
>CAXNNN010000274.1:0-5414 GCA_964203095.1 Verrucomicrobiaceae bacterium
CCCATCAAAGAACTCGTCATCGGCGAGCTACGCATCAATCCCGAAACCCACGATGTCGTCCTCGGCGACCAGCCCGTGCAGCTCACACCTGCCGAGTTCGGCCTGCTTTTGTCACTCGCCAAGGCCCATGGCCGCGTTAAAACCCGCGAGCAGCTCATCGAAGAAGTCGCCGACCGCGAATGGGACGTTTTTGATCGCGCCATTGACATGCACATTTCCACGCTGCGCAAGAAACTCGGCGATGACCCGAAGGAGCCGCGCTTTATCAAGACGGTGCGTGGCTATGGTTATCAACTCATGACCCCAGGACGATGAGTCGGCTCAAGCTCCCGCTCTACACCAAGATCCTGCTCTGGTTCCTCGTGAACCTAGGCGTGGTGGTGGCCATTGGGTTGTTTTATGCGCGGGTGATCTTCCAGCCGGGGCTGGATTGGTTGCTGAATGGTCCACCCGGCAGCCGGATTGAGTTGCTGGCCATGCATCTGACAAATGAGCTCACCTTGTCGCCACAGAACGAATGGGATAAGGTGCTGCGGAGTTACCACGCGGAGAAAGGGGTGACGTTCATCCTTTTCACCTCGGATGGACGGCAGATGTTTGGCGAGCCCGTGACGGTGCCTGATGAAGTGCGGAAAAGGCTCATTGATCGAAGACGGCCGGAATCTCGCATGAGACCCCCGAAGCGCGAGACGGACGCTGACAGTCGTCTGCAGCCGAGGAAGCCGCGTTTCATCCTGCGCAGTGAATCGCCGACACGTTACTGGTCGGGGATGCATCTGGACCTGAAGTTTGAGGCGGGCGGGCAGTGGCATCCGCTGACCATGGTGCTCATGGCGGACACGCTGACGGCGAATGGGCTACTGTTTGAGTGGTGGCCATGGATTGTTGTGTTGATCATTGGCGTGGGCGCATCCGCCTTGATCTGGCTGCCCATCGTGGGTGGTATCACACGAGCGATTCGCCGCACCAACGATGCCTCCAAACGCATCGCGGCCGGTCAGTTCGATGTGAGGCTGCCGGATCAACGCGGCGACGAACTCGGCGAACTGGCTGCCTCGGTCAACACCATGGCGGCGCAGCTCGGCGACTATGTATCGCAGCAACGGCGCATCACAGCGGACGTGGCGCATGAGCTGTGTTCACCGATCGCGAGAATGCAGATGGCTCTGGGGGTCGTCGAGCAGCGCAGCACGCCCGAGCAGTCTGCCTATCTGGCGAAGCTGGACAAGGAACTGCAACACATGGCAAGGCTGGTCGAGGAGGTGCTCGCTTTTTCGAGGGCGGCGACGCTGCCGGAGAGAGAGGTGCCAGAGTCGGTGCCGCTCAGCATGCTGATCGAACAGGTCATCGCGCGCGAGGCACCGGACGAATGGATTCATCTCAACGTGCCAGAGGTCAAACTGCATACGATCAAGCCAGCTCTCGATCGCGCCTTGGGCAACATCCTTCGGAATGCGGTCCGGTATGCCAAGGACATTGAGATCATCGGTGAAGTCGATGGGCACACTCTTGTTCTGAGGATTCAGGATCGCGGCCCTGGCGTTGCGGAAGCGTTTCTGCCCCGCCTGTTCGAGCCCTTTTTTCGCCCCGAAGTGGCGCGAAGCAGGCACACAGGAGGAAGCGGCCTGGGCCTAGCCATTACGAAACGCTGTATCGAGGCTTGTCAGGGAACCCTGAGCGCTCAACAACGCGATGGAGGTGGACTAATTCTCGAGTGCCGAGTGCCATTAACCGTTGCGGAACAATGACCGATTTTGTTTAACGCCCGAATCTATAGGGCGTGGCGGTGAGAGAGGGATTCGAACCCTCGGTAAGGTTACCCCTACGCATCTTTAGCAAAGATGTGCTTTCGACCACTCAGCCATCTCACCAGTTCTCCGTCTGCGGGAGGTCGCGACTGTAGAAGAGCCTGCCGCGTGGTCAAGGAGATTGTCATTTTGCATGATGTTCTTTGTGCCGCGCGAAAATGGCAAGGCAGCGATCCCGCTCAGCACTGTGATCGACGATGGGTAGTGGGTAGCCTGGCACCAGGGGGCACCCGTCTTTGGGGGCCTCGCAGAGACGCGCTGCGGGCACGTTTTTCAGCTCGGGCAGCCACTGCTTGATGAAGGCTCCTTCCGGGTCAAAGCGCAGGGTTTGAGTCCAGGGGTTCTGGATGCGGAAGTAAGGGGCCGCATCGGCACCTGTGCCAGCGCTCCACTGCCAGCCGCCGTTGTTGCTGGCGATTTCGGCATCGATCAGATGCTGGTGGAAGAACTGCTCGCCCAAGCGCCAGTCGCTGTGCAAGTCCTTGGTCAGGAACATGGCCACAATCATGCGCACTCGGTTGTGCATGAGCCCGGTAGTGAGGAGTTGCCGCATTCCCGCATCGATAATGGGGAAGCCAGTGCGCGCCTCCGCCCAGGCTTGGAAGGCATCATTTTTTGACGGCCATTCCAGCTCGCGCCAGTCGGGGTTGAACTCGTGCTCGAGGACCTCTGGGTAGAAGTGCAAGATGGCCATGTAGAACTCGCGCCACGCCAGCTCCTTCACATAGGTCAGCACCGAGCCTGCGGCAGCGGGGTGCGCAGCGGCGTAGGCCTGGCAGCGCTGGTAAAGTTCGCGAATCGAAATCAAGCCGAAGCGCAGATCTTGGCTCAGGCAAGAGCCATGCTGACCGGCGGGCAAGTTTCGATCCTCGCCGTAACGGCCCAGGATACCGGATTCAATGAAATGCTTCATCCGGTCGCGAGCGGAACGCTCACCGCTTGGCAACACCTGGGCATCGGCAGGCGGCGTGAGGTCCCAATGTCCGAGCGTGGGTAGCGGCAAGCTCATCACCGAGGCGGCAGGCCCGAGACTGGTCACGCGGGGCAGGGGAGGGGACTTGGGCAGCCCCAGCCAGTTCTTGGAATAGGGGGTGTAGACGCGGTAGGGCTGACCGGCACCCGTAAGCACCTCTGGGGCCTCGTGCATGACGGTGTCTTTGTAGCCCTCGCATTTGATGCCAAGTTTCTGGCACACGATATGCAGCTTCTTCTCGACCGCCTTCCCGAACGGGTCGGGATCGCGATTGAAATAGATGGCTTCAGCGCGGGTCTCCCGCGCCAGCTGTTCCAGCTCGGCCACGGCATCGCCCACGCGGAAGATTAGCTTCGACCCGATGGCTTCCAGGTTCTTCGCCAGTGATTCGAGATTGCCACAGAGAAATTGCTGACGCTTGTGTCCCGTCCAGCCGTGTGTGTTTTTCCAGGAACTTAAAACGTATACAGGAACGACAATCCCTGCTTTGGTGGCATGGTGCAGAGCTGTGTTATCAGAAAGTCGCAGATCGCGGCGGAACCAATGAATGACGGTCGACATGAGGAAAGGGAAGAACGTCCCGCTTCGCGGCGAGGCTGCAAGGTAGCGAACAAGAAATGATGAAAAATCTGTTTGCCCGAATAGTCAGGTTCTATTAAACGTATTCTCATACAATCAACAAATTTTATGGGCCGCCCCTCCCTTGTCCGCACCAACGTAGCTCGCCTTCGGTTGGCACTTTCTTTGAACCAGCAGCAATTCGCCCGATTGCTGCGCCGCTCGACGGCCAGCGTGCAGAGCCTTGAGATGGGCCGACTGCGCCTTTCGGGTCAGCTAGCAGGTGAAATTGCTACCCGGACCGGGGTGCACCCGCGGTGGCTGATGGAAAACAATTTGAGTGAGGCCCCCTATGACATGCTCAGCCGCCCGTGGTCGCTGGCGAGCCTTCAGCGACTCCACAATGAAATTCCGTGCAACGCTAAGGCGGATGATGAGGTATTCCGCCAGCGCATGCTGGAGGTCGCTAGCCAACTGGCTCTGGCGCGCAACGTGGCGGGAATTCGTCGCCTTTACCGATCTGTGACTAGCGGTGGACAGGTCATCGCCATTGGGCGTCGCCTGGATCAATTCATTGCCTCACTGATGATGGAATACAAAGTCGATCCCGACGTGAACATGACTGAAGAGATTCGCTATGCGGAGCGTGAGGCAGACCGCAAGACGCAGAACGTCCTTCGTGTAGCGGGGGTGAAGGCCGTGCAGCCACCCAATGATCTGGACTATGCGTCATCGAACCTGCTTCGTCAGATGCAGTTTCTGCCAGCGGGGCAGGCGGTGGAGTCGAGGTAACGGCACTTGAGCTGTCCTTTGTGGACTGAAGAACGAATGTTCATCAGGATTTTTTGTGTCTGCGCTCCGCGACTCCCCAACAAAAAAGCGAAGTGGTTTCCCACTTCGCTCTGATGTTTGAATGCGATTCGAATCTGCCGCAGACTAGCGCTTGGAGAACTGGAAGCGCTTGCGAGCACCGGGCTGACCGGGTTTTTTACGTTCCTTCATGCGGTCATCACGAGTGAGCAGACCCGCCTTCTTCAGCACAGGACGAAACTCAGGATTAGCAGCGATCAAGGCGCGGGCGATACCCATACGAGCGGCACCCATCTGACCGTTCACACCACCGCCGCAAGCGTTGACAAGGATGTCATAGGTCTGGCGGGTGTTGGTCAGCGTGAGAGGGGTCAATAACTGATTCTGCAACGTGATGGTTGGAAAGTAGTCTTCAAGCTCGCGGCCGTTGACCTTGATGTGGCCGGTGCCATTGCGGAGAAAGACGCGGGCAATCGCGTTTTTGCGGCGTCCGGTGGAGGGCTTTTCGGGAAGAGACATGAGTGGAGAGGAGCGGAAGTGAAAAAATTACGCGATGGTGTAAGGCTCTGGCTGATTGGCCTGATGCGGGTGCTCGGAACCAGCGTAGATCTTCAGCTTCTTCAGGATGGCACGGCCGAGACGATTGTGGGGCACCATGCCCTTCACAGCGTGCTCGATCAACATTTCAGGGTGCTTGGCGCGGACTTGTTCGACGGTCTGCACCTTCTTGCTGCCGACGTAACCGGAAACACTCACGTATGTTTTCTGCTGTTCCTTCTTGCCCGTCAGGACGACATCCTTAGCGTTCAGAACGATGACGAAATCACCCGTGTCCACGTTGGGGGTGAAGGTGGGCTTGGTCTTGCCACGCAGGATATTGGAAGCATGGAGAGCCACTGCGCCCAGGACTTGGTCCTTGGCATCGATCACCCACCACTTGCGGTTGGTCATCTCTTCTTTCTTGGCAAAAAAGGTCGTCTTGTTCATTAGTGTTGTCGGCTGCAGGGGGGAGCCGGAGCAAGCAACAATCCTTGTGTGGACACAAAAGCCAGCCCGGCAGGGGGCGTGAGACTACAAGTGTGCGAATATCTGTCAAACAAAAAATCCCTTTCGTTCACTCGCTTGCCGTCGGGGAGTGAAGCGGCAATTTGCGCTCATGTCTGGAAATCTGCAGCGCGGCACGGCTGGCCGCTTTTTGATCGCCTGGGCGCTGCTCATGTCAGGGTCGCTGCTTTTCGCTTGGCGGGTCCAGTTGCATCCGGCCG
>CAXNNN010000275.1:0-5408 GCA_964203095.1 Verrucomicrobiaceae bacterium
TCCAGGTTGATCCAGCGAACCAATTCGCCTTCGTTCCACATGTGGGCGAGCTGAACAAGGTAGAGCAGCTTCGCTTCGATGCCCAGACTGGCATGCTCACGCGCAACGAACCTTCGCATCTCGCCGGTGGCGTGGGCGAGGGGCCGCGCCACATGCAGTTTCACCCGAACGGGAAGTGGGTTTACTTCGTGAACGAGCAGGGCAAAAGCGTCACGCTCTGCGACTACGATGCGACCAGCGGCAGTCTGAAAGCCCTCCAAAGTGTGCCCACGGTGCCCGAGGAGTGGCGAACGAAAGGCTCCTGTGCCGACATTCATGTCAGTGCTGACGGGCGCTTCGTTTATGCCTCGAATCGTGGCCACGACAGCCTCGCCGTATTCTCCGTGAATGCGCAGACGGGGGAACTAACGCCCCATGGCCAGACACCCACCGAGAAGACGCCGCGCTCGTTCTGCCTGGTGCCCGGCGATCAATTCATCGTGTCCGCCGGGGAGGGCTCGCATCGGCTCATCGTCTTCCGTCGCGATGCTGAGACCGGAGCCCTCGCCCCGCTCAAAAGCTATGACTGCGGCAAGGGTCCCGCGTGGGTGATGAGCGTGAAGATGGACTGAACGCAGAAGGGCAGGCCAACGAATTTCGCCTTACTTCTGACGCCAGATTTTCACGTCATCCACCACAGCACTGCGTGCCACCGCGAGGCGCAGCGTTCGCTTGGTGGGATGCGCGATGCCGGGCGAGCTGAAGGTGCCGACGAGTTGACCGTCGATGCTGGCTGACAAGGTGTCGCCGGTGATGTTCACGACGAGGTCGTGCCATTTCCTGATCTCCAGCGTGTGGGGGAAAGTCTTGTCCTTGCCCTTGATCGCTTGCTGCTGCTCGGCGGTGAGCGGCTTCTTCGCCTGCCTCGTCTCGCGGATGTCGAGACGCATGTTGCCCGTCTTCAAATCCTGAAGCTGCACGGATTTGGGACTGACTTTGGCGACGAACAAATGGCCCGCATGAACCTCCTTGAACTCCAGATCGGCGAAGTTCAGTCCCAGGCTGTCCTGGGCATCCTCCAGCATGAACCGCAGGCTCACCGTGCCATCGGTGAACTCGGCGGGATGAGTCACCGACACGGCGTGATTCGCTTCTGCATGGATGAAGATGCGCATCGCACCGTCCTTCAAATCCACCTGCTTATTGTCCTTCGCACGGCTCTTGCTGTTTGTGCCCCAGCCATTGCCGGGCTCATCCTTTGTCTCCTGGGTTTCAGAGCGCTCAAAATGATCCTCGAAGATCAACCCGCCGCGCTCTTCGGCGGCGATGACGGAGGTGAAGGCGATCAGAGGAAGCAGAAGCAGGAGATGTTTCATGGCGTGACGAGCCCTTTGAACGTCAGCGAAGGGCTCGGCTTTCGGCCATCCGTGCATCCCGAATAGGTCGAGGTGCGATGCGGCTGCAATGCGGGTGCGGTCCCCGCGTTAATGAATCGCCATGCGCCGCCTCATCATCCTTCTTTCCGCCCTCTGCTCTTCGCTCTTCGCGGCCAAGCCAAACATCGTCGTGCTGCTAGCCGATGATCACAGTGCGGCGGACATGAGTGTGTATGGCGCGCAGGACATTCCCACGCCGCATCTCGACCGCATGGCTGCGGCGGGTCTGGTGTTTGATCGTGCCTTCGTGAATTCGCCGAGCTGCGCACCGAGCCGTGCGGCACTTTTCACCGGGCTGTATCCGGCCAAGAACGGCGCAGAGTCAAATCATGCCAAGCCACGGCCCGAACTGAAACGTCTGCCCACGTATCTGAAGGAGCTGGGCTATGACGTGGTAAGCTTCGGCAAAACGAGCCACTACGCGCATGTCACCGATCAGGGCTTCGACCGCGCGGAGAACTTTGGCTATCACGACCACGCTGGCGTGCAGGCGAGCATCGACTTCCTGAAGCAACGCAAGAGTGACAAGCCGCTCGCGCTCTTCTTTGGCACCAACTGGCCCCACGTGCCGCTGCCAGCCCCCGAGGGCGTTGATCCCGCGAAGGTGCGCGTGCAGCCGATGCACATCGACACACCCGAATTCCGCCACTACCGCGCACGTTACATCAATGCCGTCATGAAGATGGATGCGGAGATTGGCGCGGTGTATGAGGCCGCGAAGCGAGTGCTCGGCACGGAGAACACCTTCTTCCTGCAGACCAGCGACCACGGCGCGCAGTTGCCCTTTGGCAAATGGAACCTCTACCACGAAGGCACCCGCGTGCCGCTAATCGTTCACTGGCAGGACAAGGTGGCCGCCGGAACACGCACGATGGCCATGGCCCAGTGGATCGATATTCTACCGACACTGATCGAAGTCGGCGGCGGCACATGTCCCACTGACCTGGATGGCAAGTCACTGCTGCCAGTGTTCATGGGCAAGGCCAGCACGCATCGCGAGGCGATCTTCACCACGCACACCGGGGACAACAACATGAACGTCTATCCGAGCCGCTCGATGCGCACCGCTCGGTGGAAATACATTCGCAACCTGCACCCCGAGTTCCGCTTCAGCACGCACATCGACCGCGCGGCGAATGAAGACAGCCTGACCTACATCGCGTCCTGGGAACGCGCGGCGAAAACCGATCCGCAGGCTGCCTTCATCGTGAAACGGTATCGAGAGCGGCCAGCCGAGGAGCTTTACGATCTGGAGGCCGACCCCTTAGAGTTGAAGAATCTTGTCACCGATCCAACCCAGGCCACTCCACTTACCGAACTACGTCAGGGACTCGATGCTTGGATGAAGAGCACCAACGATCCTCAAAAGGTGGCCGGTCAGCCCTTGCTGCTCACCGATGAATTCAAGCTCATCAGCAAGCCCGCAAAGAAGGCCAAGGCAGGCACCAAGTAACCTCACCCATCTCATGAGCCGTTTCATCTTCCTGTTTCTATTGCTCTGTGGCTCAGCCGTTGCCGCACCGAGGCCGAACATCGTCATGATCTTCATCGACGACATGGGCTGGGGCGACTTCTCCTGCTTTGGTAACAAAGCTGCCCAGACACCCAACATCGACCGGATGGCCGCAGAGGGCATTCGCTTCGAGCAGTTCTATGTAAACTCGCCCATCTGCTCGCCCTCGCGTTGTGCGCTAACCACAGGCCAGTATCCGCAGCGCTGGCGCATCAACTCCTTCCTCAACAATCGCGCCGACAATGAACGCCGTGGCTGCGCGCAATGGCTTGATCCGAAAGCGCCCACACTGGCACGCATCCTCCAGAAAAATGGCTATGCCACCGGACACTTCGGCAAGTGGCACCTCGGCGGCCAGCGCGATGTCGATGACGCACCGCCAATCACGGCGTATGGCTTCGATGAATCGCTCACTAACTTCGAAGGCATGGGCCCGAAGCTGCTGCCGCTGACCATGAAGCCGGGCGATACCGAACCCGGCAAGATCTGGGCGGATGCCGAGCGCCTCGGCAAGCCCGTGACCTGGATGCAGCGTTCGACGATCACCACTGGCCTCATCGACGCCGCGCTTCCCTTCATCGGTAAGGCGGCTGCCGCGAAGAAGCCGTTCTTCGTCAACCTCTGGCCCGACGATGTGCACGGCCCCTGGTGGCCACCGACCCACAAGTGGGCCGACGACAAGCGCGGCAAGTATCTCGCCGTGCTGGAGGAAATGGATCGCCAATTCGGCAAACTCTTCGATCATCTGCGAGCCAACCCCGAACTGCGCAACAACACTCTCCTGTTGATGTGCTCTGACAACGGCCCGGAGGCGGGGGCAGGTAGCGCAGGTCCGTTTCGCGGCGGCAAAACAACGCTGTATGAAGGTGGCACACGCTCTCCGCTGATTGTGTGGGGTCCCGGCTTGATCAGCAAAACTCACACAGGCATCGTGAACACAACCTCCGTCTTTGCCGCCTTTGACCTCGCGCCCTCGCTGCTAGCCCTTGCCAAGATTGATCCTCAAGGCACCGCCTTCGACGGTGAGAACCTCGCGCCTACTCTTCTCGGGCAAAGCACCTCCTCGCGCAGCGCTCCGATCTTCTGGCGTCGTCCACCGGATCGCAAGACCGCTGGGGAAAAACTTCCCGAACGCTTGCCCGATCTGGCCATGCGCGAGGGGCGCTGGAAGTTACTGTGCGACTACGACGGCACACAACCTCAGCTTTACGACCTCACCAACGATCGCGGCGAGACCAACAATGTCGCGCTCAAGCACGCTGACATTGTGGCCCGCATGACTCAGGCATTGCTGTCTTGGCATCAATCGCTGCCGCCAGACAATGGCGCGCAACTCGCCGCTGAAAAGCCGTCCAAGCCCGGCAAGAGAAAGACGAAGTAGTCCGGAAGCTTTGCGTCGAATCACGGCTCGACGCTGATCGTCGTCGTGACCTCGTTTGCGATCAGACCTGCAGCGGCGGCATCAGTGAGCGCCTTGCCAGCTTGGCGCAGGTGCTTGAAGCTCAAGTTTTCGATGCGGTGGGTGTCGTCGAATCCCTCGATGTGGAGGCGGGGCTGGATACCGGGGGCGAGGTCGATCTGGTCAAAGCGCACGCCGTTGATGTGGCCGCGTTCCTTGTCCTTGCCGCAGGCATCGGCGCGAATCCACAGCGTGGCGAGGGTGTCCTGGCAGTGCTCGATGCGGATGAGTTCAAAGACGATGTCACTCATCGTGCCTCGATCTGCGACGAGAACGGCGAGAGAGCAGCATTGGCAGAGGAAGCCGGTGCTGGTGGGTTAACGCGGCTGTCCCGCCCTCCGAAACTCCCCCGGCGTGACGCCATGTCTCTGTTTGAACGCGGCTTGCAAGTAGTGGCTATGAGTGAAACCAGTCTGCTGGGCGATGGTGTCGATGGTGAGGTTGGTGTCTTCCAGAAGGCGCTCCACTTGGCGAAAGCGTAGGCGCTGGATTTCCTCTTTGGGGCTGCGTTTCAAGGCGGCCTGCATCCGACGTTCCAAGGTGCTGCGCGAGGCGTTCAGTTTGCGACACACTTCGTCCACAGTGATGCCGGTGGCCGCTCCTTCGCGCATCATTCGAGCAGCACGGGCCACCAGTTGATCGATAATCACCAAGTCATCGGAAGACGCACGCACCAGGATGCCACGCGGGGGCACCAGCGTTTCGCGTTGCTTGGGCTTCTTGCCCGTCATCAAACGATCCAGCACCTGTGCGGCAAGATAGCCCACGGTCAGGCCATCGTAGCGCAGGCTGGACAGCGGTGGCGTAGCGAACTCACACAGCATCTCTTCATTCTCAGCGCCCACGACCGCGACTTCTTCCGGCACGGCGATACCTGCGCGCTGACAGGCATCGAGCAAGCGAACCCCGAGCGCATCATTGGCTGCGAAGATGCCTACGGGCTTGGGCAGATGAGACAGCCAGTCGATCAGCTTGGCCTGCGCTTGCTCCCAGTCAGCCACGGACTCGGGCTCGGTCTCCG
>CAXNNN010000276.1:0-5398 GCA_964203095.1 Verrucomicrobiaceae bacterium
CTAGTCGCTCCCACACGAATCAAGTCCGTGCGCACCGAAGTGCGTGGTGATTGCAATCGCATCAACACACACGCGGCCTCTAGCAGCGATGTCTTGCCTTGCGCATTGCGCCCAACAAGGACCGTTGTTTGCGGATGGAGAGCAAGATGCGCGCTGGTAAAGCAGCGGAAATCGCGGACTTCAATGTCACTAAGCATGGCGTTGTTTAAGGGCACGGGAAGGCAGCTACGTGCAGTCAGCGGGCTTGAGTTGCAATGGATTGATTCACATGACCGGCACCAACTTCTTCAAGCGTGTAAACAGCAAGTGGGCATCGACCTGCTCCGCCCTTAAACCCGTCAGACGAGTCACTGCTTCGCGGTAAAGCGCTATCTGGGGACGGTAGCCACTCACCTTTTCTGACAAGGCTTCATCATTGGCGACGTCATCGGTTTTGAAGTCGATGATCGCAGCATGGCAGGGCCGACCGCTGGCATCGCAGTCTATCACCGCGCGATCCAGTGTGCCGCTGATCCAGTCACCACTGGCCAGCACGATATCAAACGAATGCTCGCGCCACAGGCGCGCCTGGGCGCTTGGCTTTACGAACGCTACCCGACATTCGAGCGAACGCATCACCCCCAGCGCCATCGACTGCGGTAAAGGTGTCGCATCGCGATCCAGTAAGCCCTTCGCCCGCCATTTAGCTAGGATCTGAGCTTCGTCAAAGCCATCACTGCACCAGTCCACTTGCTCCATCATCTGATGCAGCAGCGTGCCCAGCTCCTTGCCTGCGCCACGTCCTTGGCTAAAAAGCACCTTACCCGGCAACGTGAAGACCTCTTCACCCGAAGGTGTGCGTCTTTTGGGCAGGGGCTGATGCTCGCGGAGCAGGTCGCCCAGCGGCAGAGATGCACCAGCGGCCACCAGACTCTCTGACGAAGACTCGACATACGGCAGCGCGTGATGCCAGGCCTTGTCACCAAAGGTCCTCAGCCATTCAATCTCCAAGCCCGCCACCGTGTCTGACACCTCGTTGTGCTGCACCAGGGTCTCGCGCAGTAAACGCGCGGCATTGACCGTGCCTGGCTTCTTCGGTGGCCGCGGCGCCACCACATACAGCGCTCGCTTCGCACGCGTCATCGCCACGTAAAGCGCGCATAGATTCTCAAAGCCCGCGTCCTCGCTCAAGCGCTGCTTTTGAGCCGCCAGCACGGGGTCCAGTCCATCATAGGGCTTGGACGGATACTGCAAGACCCACTCCGCCTCCTCCAAGCCCTCTCGCTTCAACACTAAACCAAGTCCGCCCAAGGTTGTTAATCCATCACCATCGAGCAGCGGCAACAGGACCACATCAAACTCCAAGCCCTTGCTCTTGTGCACAGTCATGACTTGCACGGAAAATGGCGCGCCGCCATTGCGCGCCCCATAGCCGAGGGCGAACTCTACGAACTCATCCACATGGCGTGAGCCGGTGTCGTCGAACTCGGTTGCAATGTCGATCAGGCGCTCGACACGCCGTGTGCTAAACTCGTCTAGCACCACGCCCAATCGCGTGATCCACGGCTCAATGGCAGCCGCAAAGCCATGCTCTTGCAGCAGCTGCAGCGTGCGATTGACTTCCACACGCCAGCCTGTGCCCTTCTCAAAAAACGCCGCCAGCGGTGTCATGCGCAGATGCTCTAGTGCCAGTCGATCACCCGGGTGCGCTGCCAGTTGCAGGATCGCTAGGAGCGCCGAGGTCACGGGATTGTCGCTTGCAGGATGCTCTTCGGATTGGCTGCTGATCTCGATATTCGTGTGCTCACGCAGATACTCCACCATCTGCGTTGCGTGGTTGTTGGAGCGCACTAGCACTGCGCAGGTCAGCCTGCGTTGTGCAGGTTGCAGGTCATTCAGAAGCGCCGCTGTCACGTCCCACACATCAGCTTGTCCCTCCTTGTCGTCGGCCTCGGAAGGTTGCAGCAGCGCGCTAAACCCCTGCTCCTTGGTGTTTGCTGTGTGCCGTTCAAACTCCCAGTGCCGCAGGCACCCTGCACCTAGCAACTCCCCCAACCGGCCACGATTCGTGTAAACACCGTTCACGAGGTCCAGCACCTGCTGCGTGGAGCGATAAGACTTAGCGAGCGACTCCTTCCTGATGCCCATGTCGCCCTCATCTGGGTAGTCTGCTAGCACTCGACCAAAGAGCTGAGCCTCCGCCTTGCGCCAGAGGTAAATGCTTTGCTTTACATCCCCAACGGCAAAGAAAGTGCGGCGTTGCTCCACGTCTTGCAGCACCTCATCCACCAGCCCGCGCATGATGCTCCACTGCTGGGCACTGGTGTCTTGAAACTCATCAAAGAGCCAATGGTCAACCTTGCCATCTAGCCGATACCACAGGTCGGCTCGGCTTTCTGCATCGTCCGACCAACCCTCTTTTTGTGCATGAACTAGCAACCGCGTGAGATCAGCAAAAGACAGACGCCCCCGCCTGCGCACCGAGCGGTCGTAGCCCGCCTCATAAGCCGACACGACATCATAAATGCCCTGTGTCCGCTGACAGCGCATCAGCAACTCACGTCCCACAATGCCTTGCACCAGCGCCAGTGCCGCCTTGGCACTTGGACCTTCGAATGCCCATTCTGAGCGGTGATACTCAAAGCTTGCTTGGCCCTTGGTCAAGTCGCCCAGCACGGGCAAGAGCTTGTCCAAAAAGGCGGCCAATTGTGTGTCTGGTTTCTTCCCCACTTCGTGGGTGCGCACTTGATCCTTAATCTTCTCCCACGCGTCCAGCGCCTTGTCCTTGAAGCCACTCGTGGAGAAGCAGCCGACCAGTTCATCCAACACATCAGACAGGGACTTGTCGATGTGCCAAACCGCAGCCTCAGCATGATGAGTCTTGGGCCAAATCACTGCCGGGCGACCCCATCGCCGACCATCCTCACACTCGTGCCAGAGATCATGCGCCTTGCTAATCCACTCCTCCAACGCGGGCAGCACCTTCTTCTCCTCATTGCCAAAGGTCGCCTGCTTGAACGCCTCCAGCAGCAGCCGCGTGCCATCTCCATTTTCGGCGCGATACAGCTCGCTCAGTAGCGACTCCACCGCCCCCTTCGCAGCCAGCTTGGACTCAGCTTCCGCCATGATGGCCGCACCGACCGGCAGGCCTAGTTCGAGAGGGAAGCAACCCGTCACCGCCGCGAAAAAGCTATCAATCGTGCCAAGCCGCAGTCGTGGCAGCGAGCGCAAGACCTCCCGCAAAACGGCGCCGTGAGGATCGCGCCCCTCGCTCTCGACCAGAGCCGCTAACCCCAGCAAGATCCGGTTAACGAATTCGCCCGCCGCCTTGCGCGTGAATGTCATGGCCGCGATGCGATCCGGAGGCACCCCCAGCGTGAGTAATTGCAAGTAGCGCTGCACCAATTGATAGGTCTTTCCTGACCCCGCAGAGGCTGAAATCAAAGTGTGGCGCAGAGTCGGCATGAACTGTCCATCAGAATGCAAATGCGCGATTGGAGCAAGCCCATCCGCAGAAAGCCTTCAGCATACCGAAAACACAAACGGCCCGCCCCAGAGAAGGAACGAACCGTTTGGTTGAATCGAAATCACAGTGACCGTCAGCAACTCACTTCCCAGCTTCCTGGCGCAATTGCTCCAGACGGCTGAGGCGCTTCGGCTCGGCTGGCTTAACAGGAGCCGCAGGCTTGGCTGCCGCCACTGCCACGGCGGCAGGCTTGGGTGCTGGAGCTTTGCGAGGAGCATCAATGCGCAGTGTGCTGCCCGCAGCAACGCGATGCGTGGTGATGCCTCCTGTCACTGGGACATCAATGGCCACGAACAAATTGGCCTGTTTGCCCACAGGGGATTTGTCAGTGGTGCGGACCTTGAAGATCGCTTCCTTGGTGTCTTTGTTGATCTTGGTGGTCTCAATCTGGATCGTCTCAGCTATGCCGACCACGCGCGCTACAGCGTCGCCTGCGAAAGGCAGAGCCTGCTCAAGTTTGCAGACCATCTCGATCTCCTTCCCCTGCTCCACGGCCGTTAGTGCCATGGTGCCACTGAGGTGGGCAGGGCCTGTGACGATGTCACAGAACGGCGAGGCATTGTAAACGCGGCCGGTTCCAGCATCGGCCTCACCCATCACCGTGAACTGCCAAGTGCCCGCAGGAGTGCTCGCATTCGCATCAAGCGCGAAGCTGCATTCGTTTTGGCCTTCAGGAATGGTTTGTTCGCCAAGGGCACTCACGCCTGGGGGCTTCCACATGAGCAGCACACGGATCGGTGCCTTAAACCCTTCCTTGCGCTTGGCCACGACCTTCATATTCATCAAGCCATTGGCAACGAGAGGCACCGTGGGCTTGACGATCTCCAGCGAGTAAGGCGCTTCCTCGACCACGGCCACGGGCAGCTTGTCTTCGATCTCCGTGTAGTAAATGACGTTGCCGTTGCGCACGACGTCGAACTCTTGAGCCAGGGTGCCGATGGTCTTCACGTTGGGATCGGCATGCTTCAGGGTGATAGGCAGCACGGCACCAGCGAGCGGCGCATCGGGAGCGGCTTCAAACAACAGGTTGATGTTTGAGAGGTCCTTCGAGAGTTTCGTGGTCAGCAGCTTCATGCCCGCTGGCAAGTTTGGCATCTCAAAGGACATGTCGCCACCCACATTGTTGCGGGTGACATTGACTACCGTGGCATACCGACCACCGCGTGGCACAGCGATGAACTGGCGAATATGGCTGTCGTTGACGTTGTAGTTCGGCGAGGCGAAACGGACGCTCGGCTCCGATGCGGCAAGCTCAATGCGATAGAGGAAGGCTGGGCCGCCACGCTCCAGATGATCAGCTACACGAACGAAGTAACTGCCGTCGGCGGGAATGGCCACCGTGAACTTGGAGTCCAGGCGGCGACGGCCACCACCATCATCATTGCCGCTCAGCGAGCCGCCCTTTTCATTGTAGACATTGACGACAGAGTCGAGGGGCGAACCCAATGCCTGGGCGAAGGCCTGGAACTGCACGCTCTGCCCTTTCTTCAGTGCCAGCTTGAAATAATCTACATCACCGGGCTTTTCGATGATGCCGTTCAGCGCGATCGGATCACTGGCGGACTGCGTCGCTTTGGACTGCTCATCATTCGGCTCGACTTCCAGCGTATTGTCAAAGGCCACGACACGGAAAGGATTCCCCGAGGGGGGCGACTCTTTCGATTTCGGCAGCACCATGTAGTTTGGATCAAACGTGGCGGGCACCTGCACGTCTTCTTCAAACGCCGCGCCAGACTTTTCGATGAACCGTGTCTTCACCACCGATCCAGCCTTACCACCCGCTGGGTAGACCACGTCCGGCCTCACGAAGGAGCCAATGTGCAGGCGATAGAAGTTGTTGCTACCACCGCGATACGACGACTCGCGCAGCATGATAGTGTAGTCGCCATCTTG
>CAXNNN010000277.1:0-5385 GCA_964203095.1 Verrucomicrobiaceae bacterium
GAGGCCGGGGCGGGTGGTGTCGGGATCGCCGTGGAATTCCCAGCCGACAAGGCCGGGGATGCTATCGCCCTGCTTCATGCCGGTGCCTTCAAAGAGCCAGTGCTCGGGCTTGGTGCAGGTCCAGTCGCCGCCGCCGTTGAAGGGGACAACGGTGCGCGCGCCGATGATGTCGCGCTCGTCAGGGCCCGGGTTTTCAAAGGGGCCGAGCACCCTGGAGTAGGCTTCCTTTTCCTCCTCGCGGAATTCGCCGTAGCAGGTCTCGCGAGTGAGGCGGCGGTTAGGATCGCCATTGGCATTCGGCGTGAAGGGGGTGACCATGTAAACGTCGTTGGCGGAGAGCCAGAGCACGCTCAGCCCGTTCTGGATGGCCTGTTTGACGTTGTAAAACTGGCGCAGGTCCCAGTATTCGTCGTGGCCAATGCTGATCATGGCTTGGCAGCGGGCGAGGTTCGCCGGTTTGAGGTTGTCGACATTGGAACAGTAGGTCACGTCGTAGCCTTCCTTTTCCAGCCAGTAGCAAAGGGGGTATTCCCAAAGCATGAACTCACCACTACCCACGCTGAGTGGGTTGTCGAAGATCTGGACATACTTGCCATAGGGTCGGTCGAAACTGACGCTAACACCGGGGGCATGGGCAGCGCGTGGATCGGTGTAGAGCGATTCGTTCAAGGGCCAGCGGTTGTAGGCCTGCCAGGTGTTGTCGCTGCATTGGAAGAGGATGTCGGCGGGGCGGTCGTCCTTGACGATGAAGATGAGGTAGCTCTGCCAGTAAGGCTGCTCGGCGGTGGTGGGCACGGTGCTGAGCCTTCCGAGATAGACGCCGCTGGGCCAGCCCACGGGAATAGTTAGTGTGGTGCTGGCTGTCCATTGGCACTCGCGCAGGCGCTGGTCACCGATCTCGGGCAAAGGTTGTTCTTTGCCCTGGAAGGGGCCGAGAGTGGTCATCAGCCGCGCGCCCGCACCGTCGTAGTAGCCCATGCGGAAGATGTCGATGGTGAAGCGGGCGGCAGGCTGAGTGCTGACGAAGAAGGTGATCGGCTCTGTGGCGTTCACGGACTGGCGCGAGCAGTAGCCTTCGATTGCGGGGCTGCGGTAGCCCTTGGCCGAGTCCATCAGCACGCGAGTCAGCTGAGGATCCGCGCCGAGCTTCTTGTTCTCGACCTTGATGAGGTCCGGCTCTCGCTGCACCGATGGCTCTGCGAGTAGGGATCGCGCTCCGGTCAGGGCGGTGGCGGCACTGGTGGTCTTGAGAAAGTCGCGTCTGTCCATGAGTGGAATACGCTGCCTCTGAGCCCAGACTGGCAGCGAACAAAAAAGCACCCGACCTTTCGGCCGGGTGCTTTCCAATCGTGTGAAGCAAAGACTTACGCGAACAATTCGAGGACGGGCTTGCCCTTGTCGCCGACCGTGAACGGACGGTTGGATGGGGACATGACCACTTCGTCGACTGGCAGGCCCATGGCGTAGCCGATGGAGGAGAGGAAGTCCTGAACGGTGACTTGCTTGTCAGCCACTTCGCGGCCTTCGGGATCGGAGGCACCGTGGACGTAACCGCCCTTCACGCCGCCGCCTGCGAAGACGGTGGTGAAGACCTTTGGATAATGGTCACGACCGCTGTTTTCGTTGATGTCTGGTGTGCGACCGAACTCGGAGCCGAGAACCACGAGGGTGGACTCGAGCAAGCCCTTGGAGGCAAGGTCTTCCAGCAGAGCGGCGAAGGCTTGGTCCATGCTGCCGCCAGTGCGGGCCATGGCGTCATCCACGTAGTTGTGCATGTCCCAGCCACCGGTCTGGACTTCGACGAAGCGCACACCGTTTTCGACGAGGCGACGAGCGAGCAAGCAGCCCTGGCCGAAGCCGTTCATGCCATACTTGGCACGGGTGGCTTGGTCTTCCTTCTTCAGGTCGAAGGCCTTGAGGTCTTCGCTCTTCATCAGGCTGAGGGTTTCGTCGTAGAACTCCGTGTAGGCCTTCACTTCGCTGCTCTTGAACTTGTTGCGGAAGGCCGCATCAAACTCATTCATCATTTCGATGCGCTTCTGGAATTGGCCTTCTGAAGCGGTTGGTCGCACGTTTTGCAGGCCGGCTTCGGCGCTGCTGATCGGGATCGGGCTGATGGCGGGTGGGAAGAAGCCGGCACCTGGATGACCGCTGCCACCACCGATGGTAACGCTGTCTGGCAGGGTCTTGCTGGCACGGCCAAGGAAGTGCGTGGCCCATGCACCCATGGAAGGGTGAACGATGGTGCCGCGCGGATCGTAACCCGTGTGCATCAGGTAGTTGCCTTGCTCATGAACGCCGGTCTTGGAGGTCATGGAGCGGACCAGGGCGATCTTGTCAGCCTGCGTAGCCAGCTTTTCCATATAACCACCGAGCTGCATACCATCAGCCTTGGTCTTGATTGCATCTTTAAAGCCCTTGGTTGCACCTTCTTTCGGGTCGAAGGTATCAATGTGGCTCATGCCGCCTTGCATGTAGAGGTAGATGACGTGCTTGGCCTTGCCGCCAGACGCGCCCTTTTCAGCTGCCTTGGCGAGTTGGGAGCTGACTGGCAGGAGGGACACGCCAAGCGCGGTTTTAGCCGTGCGGAGCATGAACTGGCGACGAGTGGCTTCGTCGAAGCGATTGAGATCGGATTTAAGCATCATAATAGAATAAGGTGAGAGTTCTCAGTTAGAGGGTTAGCACGGGCAGATCACTGAACGAAAATAAACTCGCGTGTGTTGATGAGCGCCCAGATCAGGTTCGAGTAGGCGTCGGGACCGGCAGCATCGATATTGCGCTTGGCGATCTCTTGCTCAGGTGCCGTTGGGCGACGGCCCAGCACACTGAGGAACACGGATTCCACCTTGCCCGCTGGCTCAGTGGCTTTCTCCATGGTCCGGAACAGCAGGCTGCTTGGGCTGGTCAGCATTTGCTGGCCGTTGCCGTTCATCATCATGAGCACCTGAGGCACGGAACCGGCCTTGGAGCCACCGTCTATGAGCATGCGCTGCGATTGGCCGAACTCGGTGAGGAAGTGACCGCCACGGGCAGGCTGTTCAAGCTCGGCTGCACGACGCAGGGTCATACCGCCGAAGGAGAGGGACTTGCCTTCCATCATGCTGTCGGCAGGTGCGGCACCTTCCGTCTTTCCAGCCATCATGTCCTTGCCAGCCATTTCGAGTCCGCCACCGGTCAGCTCTCGCTCTTTCTCACCCATCTTGCGGTAGGCGGCATATTTCATGAGCACGGTCTTGGCGTCAAGCTTCTCGCTGGTCAGGTCAAGGTCGATGGAGCGGCCATAGAGGTCTTCCAGCGGCTTCTTATAGGCGTCAGGATTGCCGAGCACCATGGTCATGTAGCTATCCCAGGCTTGCTCAGCAGTCAGACGACGCAGAAGCGGGCCTTGGAAATAATAGGGTTCGCCCATGGGCACTTCTTCGATTGTGGCTTCACGCTGATAGGTCTGCGTGTTGTAGACGATGCGCATGAACTCCTTCATGTTAAACTTCACCCGGATCATTTCCTTGGCGAGGTGCTTCAGGAGCTCTGGGTTGCTGGCCTTTTCTGGGTCGTCGATATTGGTCACGGGCTCCGAGACGGCCACGCCGAACGCGCGTTTCCACATGCGGTTGGCGATGCTCATAGCAAAGCGGGGATTCTCTGGATGCGTCAGCCAGTTGGCGAAGGTCGCGCGCAGATTCTCTTCCTTCTTGGACTTGGAGCTCTTATAAGCACCGGAGGCGGTGTCGGACTTGGACCAAGTGATTAGCTTGGGTGCAACTGGATCGTTCGGCTTGGCGTTCTTATACTTGTAGTCGAATGGGAGCTTCAGTGTGTTGGTTTGGGAGTCGCTGATCGACCACTGATTGGCACCGATGAAGTTCTCAATGCCGTTGCGCTCGCGACGAATGTCGCCACCGCCAGCTTCGATCATCTTCTCGATCTCGGGCATCAGCTTGTTGCGGACGTCCATGGCAGCGTTCATTGCCATCGCGCCTTTTTCACGCGTTTTGCGGCGCTGAGCGGTGCGGATGTCTGTGGTGGTGGCACCAAAGAAGGCCGCCATTTCATAGAACTGGTGTTGGGTCCAGTCGGCGAAAGGATGGTCATGGCACTGGGCGCAGGCGACGTCGGTGCCAAGGAAGATGGCCATCGTGTTCGCTAGGTTGTCCAGGGGCATGCCGGCATCGCGCAGCAGGTAGCCAGCGGCGCCGTTGTGCCACATCTTGCCATCAGCGGTGAGCATTTCAGAAACCATCTCATTCCAGGGACGGTTGGTTTCGATCTGAGTCTGCAGCCAGTTGATGTAGGGCGTGCCGCGCAGGTTGTCCTGCTCCAGATCGTCCTTCACACGCAGCATTTCGGCGAAGTAGTTGTAGGTGTGGCTGTTGTAGCCAGGGCTGTTGAGCAGGGTATCGATCAGTTCGGCACGCTTGGTTTTGCTGCTGTCAGCCAGGAAAGTGGACACTTCATCGTAGCTGGGAATGCGACCCACGATGTCCAAATACACGCGCCGGGCGAACTGCTCGTCGCTCATCAGCTTGTTGGCGGTCGGGACCACCCGCATGTCGGCCTTTTTCCGTTCGTCCGAGAGAGACACGTCAGCCATGATGGCGGCGTTGTTCTTCTGAATCGTGGCGGCACCGCGGTCAAGACCCTTCTTCACCGCTGCATCAATGGCCATCGCGGCCTGACCGATCGTCGCATTCACGGCGATGTAGGTGGCGGCAGGCTTCAGTGTCTTGGCGATGTTCTGGTCTTCCGCAGAGAGATTGGAAAGCGCGAAGGTGAAGATCTGGCCGGCGTCTGTCTGGATGGAGATTTTATCTCCGTCCAGGCCGACGAATGTGGCCTTCACTTGACGTCCCTGCTTGTCCGTCCACATGCGGCTGGAGGTGGCTTCTTCTGCATAGCTCGTCGCAAGTCCGAGAGCGAGGCAGCCGAGGCCGATGGTTAATGCTTTGGATGGTTTCATAGGTTCTGTGATGAGCGTGGATGGTCTTATCCAGCTGAAGTAACGGGCGTGGCTGGGAGGTCCTTAGAAACTTGCCAAGTTTTTTTTTGAACGTGCAACCCAGCTTTTGTCGCCATCCGGGAGGCACACGTGCCGGTTTCGGCCCGAGCGAGGGGCAGAAACCGCTACAAAACGTGTCGTGGAATAGGCCTGTGCAGGCGGGGTGGCTCGTCGCGCAAGCTCGCCAAGAGCCGGTTTGGTCAGGTAGGGTGCGCGGCATGAGTCCTGCCGTTGAGGGTCTTTTCCCGCCCTGCCCCCATGCTGACAGCGTGCACCACGGTGCGCAGATCGCTGCGGCGGTGAAGGACCTCCTCCTATCGCCGCCGCACCCATATCTCTCCGTCGAGGCGGTAGACTGCATGTGCGATGGCGTCGAGGACCTCCAA
>CAXNNN010000278.1:0-5381 GCA_964203095.1 Verrucomicrobiaceae bacterium
AGGACGAGAAAGAGGCCGATAAGCTTGTTCACGAAGCCCCAGAAGGAGCCGCCGGATTCCGAAGTGGTGAGGGTCGAGTTTGCCATGGGTTTAGAAGTGGAAAGGAAGCAAGGGATACGCTCGGGTCAAGGCTGCGTGCCGCTGGCAATATTCACGCGGCTCTCTTCGTTGCCTGCTCCCGTATCGCACTGCCTTTATGAAATTCATCCTCCGTCTGCTCGCCTGCTTTTCCTTCCTGGCCCTGACTTCCCACGCGGAAGACAGCCGACTCTTCGAACTGCGCACCTACATTACCAACGACGGCAAGCTGCCCGACCTGCTGACCCGCTTCCGCGACCACACCTGCAAGCTGTTCGAGAAGCATGGCATGGAAAACATCGGCTACTGGGTGCCGGTCGAGGCCAGCGAGGGCGCGGACAACACCTTGATCTACATCATCGCGCACAAGAGCCGGGACGCCGCCACCGCCTCCTGGAAAGCCTTCCAGACCGATCCCGACTGGAAGGCCGCTGCCAAGGCCAGCGAAGCGAATGGTAAGATCTTGAAGCAGAAGCCGGACTCCATTTTCCTCAGCGCCACGGATTACTCCTGCGCCATCCAGACCGGCGCGGGCGAAGGCGAGCGCGTGTTCGAGCTGCGCACCTACACCACACCGGAGGGCAAGCTGCCCGCCCTGCACCAGCGCTTCCGCGACCACACGATGAAGCTCTTCAGCAAGCACGGCATGAGCCATATCGGCTACTGGGTGCCGGTCGACGCCGACAAGGGTGCGGGCACGAAGCTCATCTACATCCTCAGCCATCAGAGCAAGGAAGCCGGCTTGGCCAGCTTCACCTCCTTCCGCGCTGATCCGGTCTGGATCGAAGCCAAAGCCGCCAGCGAAAAGGCAAATGGTGGCCCGCTGACCATCATGCCCCAGGCGGAAGGCGTGAAGTCGCTCTACATGAAGGCCGTGGATTTTTCGCCGATCAAGTAGTCGCCGCTGGCTGCAGCATCCGCTTCACGCAATCCTCCTGCCCGTAGACCGTCACCACATCGCCTGTGAGCAAGGTGGTGTCGGGGCCAGGGATGCCGGGCATGGTTTCTTCATTGCGCTTCATGGCCAGGATGATGACGCCATGATCCCAGGGGCGAGACTCGCGCAAGGTGCGATTTACGACCGGTGTCTCAGCCATGATCTCGATCTCGCTGACACAAAAACCGCTCTGGATGCGGAGCAGCAGCTCGTAGTCGAGCACGCGCACCAAGCCTGCCTTTTCAAGCGCACGGCGGATGACCTTGTCCAGCGCCTTTTGCAACCAGCCGATGCGGAACAGGTAAACCACCAGCGCGGTGCTGGCGATGAGGATGGCGATGACTACCAGCGGGTGCAAAGGCACTTCGCTCTGCGTGGTGGACACCACCAACGTGGCCAGCACGGAGGTCAGACCGATATTCCCTGCCAGAATGAGGTCGCGGATGATGCGGCGGCGGACGGGATGATTCACCACCATCTCCGCCTCCCGCGTGGTGAAGCCTACGCCGAAAAAGGCGGAGTAACTCTGGAAGCTGGCGGTGTCCCAGCTGATCCCGGTCATCATCAGCGCCGTGGCCCCGATGCGCACAACGAGCAGCGAAACCAGCGTAATAACCAGCAGGGCGATGATGGAAGTCATGCCTGCGAGTCTGCAACAAGCCCTTCGCGCTGACTACTCCTCAGCCGCTTTTTTCTTCCGCTTGCCTTTCCCTTTTCCGCCTATGCCAGCGCTGGGTTTGATGTCGGTGTTCGGCGTGGGCATGGGCGCTTGGATGGAAGCTTGCCAAGCGTGCAGCTTCGCCAGCAAGGCGGTGGCCTTGTCGGGCTGTGTCGCCGCGAGGTTGGTCTTTTCGCCGATGTCTTCTGTCAGGTTGTAAAGCTCCACACGCTTGTCTTCCATGAACTCCATCAGCTTCCAATCGCCGCTGATGACGGTGGCCACGGGCGTGGTGCGCCAGGTGTTCTCACCCGCGCCGAGGTAGCCTGGAAAATGTTGATAAATGGCGTCGCGCTTCAGTCTGGCCGTGCTGTTCTTGAACAAGGGCACCAAGCTCTCGCCATCCAGCACTTGATTCGCGGGTGCGGTAGCACCGGTGATGCTCAGGAAAGTCGGATACATGTCGATGTGCAGCGTGGGCACGTTGCAGCTCGCGCCCGCCTGCGTGACACCGGGCCAGCGCACGATGAAGGGCACGCGCGTGCCGCCTTCATAGAGGCTGCCTTTGCCGTTGCGCAGCGGGGCGTTGTCCGTGATGTCGCCGGAGCTTTTCATGATGCCTTCTCGCGCATAGCCGCCCACACCCCCATTGTCGCTGGTGAAGATGAGCACCGTGTTGTCCACCAGCTTCAGCTCATCCAGCGTCGCCATGACACGGCCGACGCTTTCATCCACGCTGGCGATCATCGCGGCATACGTGGGATTGTTGTGGCCGCCGACACCGGGCTTGTCCTTGAACTTGGCAATGAGGCTCTCCTTGGCCTGATGCGGAGAGTGCACACCGAAGTGCGGCAGGTAGAGAAAGAACGGCTCGTCCTTCTTGCGGCGGATGAAATCGACGGCCTTGTCGGTCAGGAAGTCGGCGAGGTAAGCGCCTTCCGGCACCTCGACCTTGGGATTGGTGGGGAAGTCAAAGTGCTTGCCCATGCTGACGATGGCTTCGTCAAAGCCACGCTGGCCCGGATGATAGCCATCCTTCTCGCCCAAGTGCCACTTGCCGAACATGGCGGTCGCGTTACCCGCGCTCTTCAGCGCCTGCGGCAGGATCGTGCGGTCCAACGGCAGCGAAGTCACATTGTCCACCGGGCGCAGCGGGCGACTGGACCAATCAAAGCGGTCAATGCCGCCCACGGTGTAAACTCCGGTGCGTGGACCGTATTGCCCGCTCATCAAAGCCGCGCGCGTGGGCTGGCAATTCTGCGCGTGATGATGGCTGGTGAGCTTCAAGCCCTGGCTCGCGAGCCGGTCAATATTCGGCGTCTCGTAATAGTTGCTACCGAAGCACGCGACATCCGTGTAGCCGAGGTCGTCGGCCATGATGAACACGATGTTCGGCTTGCCCGCGAAACCTGACGAAGCGAACGAAAGCAGACCGAGAAGAACAGGCAGAAATTTCATGCGCGCCTGAAACCGGAGCGCATGAACACTTCTTTCGCCTTAAAACTCCCAGCTCAAGCCCACGGCCACAAAGGCACCGGGATCAAGATCGCGCTCTAGCAGCACTTCTTCATTGCCATCACGCAGCTCGATGTCGCCGCCGACATTCACACCCCCACGCAGGCTGATGAAAAGCTTGTCTGCAAGACGGCGCTCGATGGAAGCGGAGAGCGTCCACAGGCTGAGGTCGATCTGCTCCACGCCTGCCTGCTCCTGCACCTGCCAGCTGCCACCGTTCGGCAGAAAGGTCAGGCCGAAGCGCCAGTCATCGCTAGGCTTGTAGGACACGATGGCCAGGGGCGGCGTGAGCTGCACGCGCCATTGCTCATTTGGCGTCCACACGATGCCGATGCTCGGGTAGGCCTGCACCTCGCCCAAGGAGTAGCTGGCAAAGCCTGCGATGGCCCAGGCGAATTTCGGGCTGGTCTGGTAGCCCCAGAAGCCAAGCACCGAGGCCTGCCAGGCATCGCTGTTAAAGTCGCTGAAATCCGTGCCCACACCGCCGCTCACCTTCAACATGCCGAGCCAACCCGCGTCCTTCGGGAAATGCGCCCAGCGTGCGGAGAGATCAACGCCATGCAGGTCCACCTCGCCAAAGCCCGGCGTCAGGTCGAACTGCGTCCAGTCATACTTCAGCTCCAGCCCATACACATCCGAGCCCGTCTTGCCACCCCAGATCGGCGCATCAAACCGGAAGCTCGACAGGTCCAGGCCACCGGTGCCGTCCTCAAAGTCGAGCGTGTCATTCCAGACCGCCTCCGCACTGATCGACGGCGCGCCAATGCGCATATCGGGAACTCGCGCCGCGTGAACCGGCAGCGCTAAGGCGAGACTGAGGGAAGCAAATAGCTGGGAGGAATGAATTTTCATCGGCAACCCTACGGCCCAGTCACCCGCGCGGTTTCACTATTCGACCAATGTGCCACAAGTGACACCGAGCTGCGACTTCGCGCGCAGGTCACGCCAGAGCGTATGGCCATCGCACTCGCCGCGCAGGAGTTGCTGATATTGGCGGATCGTGTCGCGGGCTTCGTCCCGATTCTCTTCCAGCAACTCCACGCGGTAGTGGCGCAGGCCGATCTTGTGCAGGTCATCAAAGAAGCTCGCGCCGGTCTGGGCTTGGGCATTGAACAGCGTGTTGCGGCAGCCCACATCGGCCTTCAACGGATGCTCCATGCCGATGCGGTCGCGCAGGGTCACGCGATGCTTCTCACAAGGGCGACCGCAGTTGGTGAAGTCCGTGCCGTTCGACATGAAGGCCGCGAAGGCGCAGTGCTCCATGTGGAACATGGGCATGTGCTGATGCAGCGTGATCTCGAACCAGTTCGGCGGCGCGGCATCCAGCAAATCCAGCACTTGCTCCAGGTTCAAGTCATAGCTGATCGTGAGCTGCTCCAGCGCCGTGTTCTGCCGCAGGAAATGCGCGGTCAGCGGGTTGGCCACATTCAGCGAGAAATCGCCGGTCACGCGCAGGCCGGTGCCTTCAAAGAATTGCAGCGCGCCCAGGTTGCGGATCAGCACACCATCAGGAGCGGCGCGTTCGATCAGCTTGAAGAAGCCTGCCTCGGCTGACTTCTGAATGCGCGGCGTGGCCAGGAAGATTTCCGCTTTGTGCTCGTGCTTGCGGATGTGCTGCACGGCATCGCCATAGCGGCGGATGTCTTCGAAATCGACGTAGAGCCGCTGGACGCCCTGCGACAGGGCGATGTCGAGGTGTTCCATGCTGCGGCACAGCACATGCAAGGCGGCAACTTGCGGACTGGATGCCTCGTCGAGCTTCGCATCCGCACGCAGCTCACTGACTTCGTTGCACAGGCTGGTGAGCGAGGCGGTCGGCTCGGCCTTGATCGGTGGAGCACTCGCAGGTTGAGCTTCGACCGCCGCCACCAGATCGCGTCTCATGCGATTCAGTTCGCTGACCGGCACGATGACTTCGCCTTCGACCTCCGAAAGCACCTCGCCCAAGGCATACTCCGTGCCGCCGAGACGGCCAAACTGATCGCGCAACGACTCAACGCTGAGTGGGCGCTTCAGCGCGGCTTGCAGCGGCATCGCGGACTCGATCACGACGCCACGACATTCGACTTTCAGCGGCTCGCCGACCTTGCCAGTGAAGTGCAGATCCAGGGCGTGCTGCTTGCGGATCGGGATCTCGTTTTCAAACGACTGCCGCAGCGCACGATTCAGCGCCGGGTCGCTCGTCTTGTAAAC
>CAXNNN010000279.1:0-5348 GCA_964203095.1 Verrucomicrobiaceae bacterium
CATGTAGCCATAGTAGCCGTGCGCCAACTCGACCATGAAGGATTTTGCGAAAGGGCTGCGCTTGCGGAACTCGACGCCGGTTTCGGCGAAGGTTTCACAGGGGGACGAGCCGATGCAGATGTCGCCGATGCGCAGGATCTGCGCGGGGAATTTGGTCTCCAGGCTGGCTTTGGCGAGGCGCTGCACGCGACCCGCATAGGCCAGCGGCAAATCGGCTTTACCACCTTGGATGCGTGGTGCCTTCGCTTCAGTTTCTTTGGCCCAGGCGATGAGTTCATCGGGAACTTTGCGCCACTTCACATCGAGTTCGCGATAGCGTGAGGCCAGAGGAGCCTCGGTCTGCCATTTTAGATTCTGCAAAGCCGCGTTCACCTTCGCCGCGACGTCCTCGGCGACGTAGCGCATCTGCTCATACGGCTTTTTGCGCGGCTGCGGCGTGCGGAAGTTGATGTTGTTCGCGTCGCCGCTGGTGCCGTTGGCCATCATCGCAACGAAGGGCGGATACTCAGCGCCATCGGCCTGGAGTTTCTTCAAAGCCTCACAATACACGCCGTAGTAGTCGGCAGAAATGTCCGCGCCGTTCACGCCGCCGACATAATGCAGCGAGTAAGCCGAATAGACCGAGATCATGCGACCGCCGGGCTCGCGCAGCGCGATGATGCTGATCGTGGGATCAGGTTCGCCTGCAGGCTCGATGAGCGCTGGATTGCCCGCGCCGGGATTCATTTTCACCTTGTCGATCTTTCCGAAGGGATTCGGCGGCATGGAGCCATCTTTGAGGAACCAGCGACGGATGTGCACGTGCTCCGGCACGTCCACCGTGCCAAACGCGATCTCCGCCGGGCGCAGCAGGTTCGCCGCACGCCGCACCCCATCCGCGATCCGCCGCGCGACGAATTTCTGGAAATCCGTGAGCTCCAGATCGGAGAAGTAGCCGCGCACCGGCCCACCGAGCGCGTTCACCGCGGAATGCGTGTGCGTGCCGCTGATGAGCACATTCGCCGCCGGGATGCCCGTCTCCTTTTCGATCAAGTCCCGCGCCTTCAGCGACACACTGCGGTGCAGTCCGAGCAAATCACACACCACCAGAGCCAGCTTCGTTTTGCCATCGTCGAGAACCAAGCAGCGAGCATGCAGCTCATCATGGATGTGTGTGCACGGATACGGCGCAAACCCGCCCACCACCGCGCCACCCAACTCCGGCGTGATGTTTGACGTGGCCGCGCCCGCGCGGAGTTCCGCGCGAGCGATGTTCAGCGAGGCAAAGAGAGCGATCAGGGGCAGGAAAAGGCGCATGAAGCCAATACAGAGCCTCTCTGCATGGCCTTTCCAAGCGGTGTCATTCGAAGTGAGGTGGGCTTGGAAAGCCAACCCTACCCAAACAGCGCCATCACTGGCTTCCCGCCGTCCACAATCGGGATCGGGCGGTTCTCGCGATTCATGAGCATCAGATCGGGATCGATGCCGAGCGACCAGTAGATCGTCTTGGCGAGATCTTCGGGCGACACGGGTTTGTCGTCGGGATAGGCAGCTTCTTTGTCGGACTTGCCATAAACAATGCCGCCGCGTACTCCGGCACCAGCGATGAGCGCGGGGAAGCAGGTGCTCCAGTGGCCGCGGCCCCAGGTGGCGTTTGGGATCGGCGTGCGGCCCATCTCGCCGATGGCGATGACGAGTGTCTCATCGAGCAATCCGCGCTCGTCGAGATCGGTGAGCAGTGCGGAGCAGCCTTGATCAAACGTGGGCAGCAGATAATCGCGCACATCGTCGCTGTTCCGATGCGAGTCCCAGCCGTAGCCATCGGGGCTGTCGTAATGCACCGTGACGAAACGCGTGCCTGCCTCGACAAGTCGTCGCGCCATGAGGCAGCTCTGGCCGAAAAGATGCCGTCCGTAGCGATCCCGCATCGCTACGGCCTCGGCGCGGATGTTGAGCGCGCTGCTCGTTTTGTCGGACGAGATAAGCGCCATGGCCCGCTTGCGATGCAGGTCCATCGCGTCGCCATCGCCCATGTCGAGTCGCGAGCGCACCGCCTCGAATTGATCGAGCAAGCCGACACGCTCCTGGATTCGGCTCACAGGGATCACGGGCTTCAGCCCCTCGATCTCGTAGCTCAGCTCGCCATCCGCGCAGGCACGCCAGTAGGGATTGTCCTTCACGTCTTTCTTGTCGATAACGGTCGTCATCGGGTTGTAGGCCTGGCCGAGCCAGCCCGCATACTCGCCGGGGCGGATGTATTGCCCGCGATCCTGCAACTTGCCGAGTCGGTTCGGCAGCACGGCATACGAGGCGAGATCGCGCTCCATGCCGCCGGGCATTTTTTGGCTCAAATGCTCCACCACCGAGCCCATGGATGGCCAGTCCTGCGGCGTCGCTGAAAAGCCGCCTCCGATCGGCAGGTGCCAGCGATGCCCGGTTTGGAGATAATGTCCCGCGCCGCTGTGATCGTTGTAGTTGTGCGTCATCGAGCGGATGACCGCGAACTTGTCAGAGATCTTCGCCAGTCGTCCCAAATGTTCGCTGATGAGCAGGTCTGGCGTGGGGCTCTTGATCGGCTTGAATGGCCCGCGCACCTCGCTCTTCGCGTCCGGCTTCAAGTCGAAGGTTTCAAGCTGGCTTGGCCCGCCGAAGAGGAACATGAAGATCACCGACTTCGCCTTTCCGCCAGCGAAAGCCTGCTGCGCCTCCTGCGCGGCAAGCACGCCTGGCAGCGTCATTCCAAACAACCCCGTGCCACCAATCTGCAACAACTCACGACGCGTGACGCCGGAGCAGTTGGTGCGAGATGTGCCGTTGATGGTGAGCATGCTAGCGGAACATACGAACCCAGCTTGGAAGCCCTTTCTGCCTCACGGCGTCCAATCCTTCGGCAGACTCAGCGACCATACCTCACCCGAAAGCGGCCTCGCATGACCACCTGCGACCCACAGCTTGTCTTGGAAAACGAAGACCGAGTGCTCATGCCGCGCCTTCCAGCAGGTCTTCGTTTCAAGTCGCTGCCAGTTTTTGCCGTCGGCGCTGTGCCAGACATCGTCGAAATTGTCCCTCTCCTTCGACCAGCCACCGAGCACCCACATGCGCCCGCGATAGACCGCCGCGCTGAACCACAGGCGTGGCTCCCACGGCGCGGACTCGGTCTCGCAGGTCCAGTTCACGCCATCGCTCGATGACCACACGTCATTCTTCGCGTGGTAGGCCGGTGTGTAGTTCCCGCCGCCGAGGACATACATTTTGTCGTTCAAACCGACCGCCTGATGATACGCCCGTGGTGACCATGGCGCTTTCGATGTCTCCTGCTTCCACGTTTTGCCATCCGCCGATGACCACACGTCATTTTTCAGGCTCGCCTCATCACCGAAGTAATAATTCTCCGTGCCGCCGAGCATCCACATGCGTCCGCGATGGTCCACCAGCCCCGCCGCGAGCCGTGGAGACCATCCGGCACTCGCGGTGACCTGCTCCCACTTCACACCATCGCCAGAAGACCACACCTGATTGCTCGCGGAGTGCCCCGGCAGCCTTCCTTTGTGCCAGCCGCCCATGATCCACATTTTGTTGGCAAAGGTGATGTTCATTGGCAGATCGCTGTGTAGCCACGGCGCGCTCTTTTCGATCAAAGACCACGCTTTGCCATCTGCTGAGGCCCACACATCGCGCGGCGGCTCCGCATGCGACTGAAACCACCCGCCGCCGATCCAAAGCCGATTCCAAAACACCCACTCCGCCAGTGAATCCCGCGCCTGCCACGTGGCGGTGCCTTCGAGAACCCAATCGGGTGGTTGCACTTGGGAATGGCAGATCGTGGATAGGATCAGTAGGGCGAAAATCGGCTTCATGATTCAAAAGTGGCTGGGTCCATGTTGATCGACTCGATACCAATCAGTGCTACGAGATTCTGTATCGTTTGCAGGCAGAATCCGTTTTTCCAAGCTTGTATGAGTGGCATAGCCTCATAACCCCCATGCGCCTCCTCGCCGTCCGACTCCAAAACCTCAATTCGCTCAGCGGAACGCATGAGGTGCGGTTTGATGTGGCACCGCTGAGTTCAGCGGGAGTGTTTTTGATCACGGGGCCGACGGGTGCGGGGAAATCCACGCTGCTGGATGCGATGACGCTGGCGCTGTATGGCCGCGCTGCGCGTTACGGCAATGACAAGGCGGATGAAATGATGAGCCGCCACACGATGGAATGTTTCGCGGAGGTGGATTTCGAAACAAGCGGTCGCAAGCTCCGTGCGACTTGGCGGCTGGGGAAGACAAAGAACGGTAAATTGCGGCCCGTGCAGCGCACGCTGGCCGATGCGACAACGCTTGAAATCCTCGCCGATAAAGGTCGTGAGATGGATTCGATGATCGAATCGTTCACCGGTCTCGATGTCGATCGCTTCCTGCGCTCTGTGCTGCTCGCGCAAGGTCAGTTCGCTGCGTTCTTGAAGGCGAAGCCGAACGAGCGGGCCGAGTTACTCGAAAAGATCACCGGCACCGAGATTTATAGCGACCTCTCCATCCTCGCGCATGAAACACACAAGGCAAAGGAGGCGGCGGCAGCGTTGCTGAAGGAGCGGCTCGGCGCGGTGACGTTGCTCGACGAAGAAGCACGTGCTCAGCTGGAAACTGGCCTCGCCGAAGCCAAAACGAGCGCAAATCGCCTCAATGCCGAAAGTCAGACCGCCACGCAGCGATTGCGCGATCAGCGCGAGCACTCGATCATCGTCACCGAGATCTTGAAGCTCACGGAATCGGGCCAAAAATTGCATCAATCTCAAGTCGAAGCCTCCGCCGAGGTCGCCAAGGCAAAAGCGTTGACGGACGCTGCGAAGCAGCAACGCACGAAACGCGAGCCAGTGTGGGAACAAGCCGCCGGCATGGCCGCGCAGAGCGATCAGCTCGAAAAGCAGCTCGCAGAAAGTCGCACGACCTATCAAATCTGGGCGAAGGAGCAAAAGGAAGCCGCGTCACGTCGCGAAGCGGCTGAGAAAGGACTCTCCGCGCATCTGGAAGCCGCTCAGGCACCGGAATCGTGGCTGAAGCAAAACGCCGCCGATGCCGAACTCGGCGACCAAATGCCCAGACTTCGCATCGCCGTCCGCTACGCGTGGGCCGACAATCCGACGTGCAATCTCTACAACGGTGCGGGACTGCAGGAGTGCCTCGTGCATGTGGAAAGGCACACGCTGGATCGACTGCGGCGCAGTGATCGCGACGAAGCATCGGGTTTGTTCCAGCGCCTGCGCCTTGCACAAGGCGCTCAGGCCGCCGAGGAAGCCTTTGTGGAGTTGCACGCCTGGATTGGACAACGTCACGACGGCGCACACGCAAGCCTGCTGGCAGCCAAAGAACGACTGCTCG
>CAXNNN010000280.1:0-5337 GCA_964203095.1 Verrucomicrobiaceae bacterium
TTGCGGCAGTCGGATGAGAACTTCTTGATCCTCCTCCGCACCGGCGATGCCGCGCCGGGCATCGGCTTGAGCAGGGTCAAGGTGGCCGCGCTCCAGGCTATCGACGTGGACCCGATCAACGGCCACTACGCCATCCTCGGCAGTCTGACGGGAGCCGCTATCACCGCGAACCAAGCGCTCTGGTCTGGCCGGACCAGGCTGGGCGACGATACGACGAATCAGTTCCAGCGCCTGCCGAAACTGCGCCTGCAAAAAGGGGAGCGCTACCGCACAGAGGTGACCAATGGCGACCTGATCCGCAGCCTGTCGCTGAAGCCTGCTGTGGATGCGAGCGGGGTCGGCGGCAGAGGCTTAGCTCAGGTGGTCTCTGCCAATGGCCAGATCTTGCTGACGATCACGGGTGACCGTGCGATGCAGGAGACCGTGCGGCTGTCGCCGTAAGGGCCTAAGCCGCACGGGATGGTGGATCAGGACCGCCTCGGCTACTGCAAGGTCGTCCGGTCCAGATACCAATTCAGCCACTGCGGACCGTAGAAGACCCAGATGACAGCACCACCGGCGAGGTAGGGGCCGAAGGGGATCTTGGCGGTCCATTCGGCCTTGCCGAAGAGGCGGGGGACAAGGGCGAAGATGCTGCCCAGGATGCTGGCGGCGAAGATGGTGAAGACGACGCCTTTCCAGCCGGTGAAGGCTCCGATCATGGCGATGAAGAACACGTCGCCCAGGCCCATGGCCTCGCGGGGGATGACGATGCTGGTGGCCTGGCCTTCGAGCTTCTTCACGCCGTCCCATTGAATCTCTTCGGCCTTGTCCTTGGCGTTCTGCTTCACACGCAGGACATCCATGGTGATGTCGGCGATGGCATTGGCCCAGGTGCGCTCATTGACGGCAAGCTCGGGTCCGGTGATGACGAGGCGATCCTTCTCGCGATTGAAGATTTCTTCCCACGCGTGTGGCACATCTTCGCCGTCGATGCGCACGGTGAGCACCGGTGGATCATCGCCGGTTTGCGTGATCTTCCACGGCGCAGGTTCATCGAAGTGATGCTTCAGGCGGCCGAAGGCGATCTTGCCCAGCTCCACCACCGACCAGAGCAGCCCAAGGCCGAGCGCAGCTGATAGGAAGGAGATGAGCAGGCCCATCAGATGCGTTTCCTGCTCCATCAGCGACGGTGCCCAGAAGGAGCAGAGGATGCCCACGACCATGCCACCGATGGTAATCTCATGAGGCAGAATGAAATGGTCGATGTCGATGAATGTGCCGGCGACGAGCAGTGCCAGGAAGATCCACAACGACATGGTCACCGGCCCCCAGAGCGACATGAAGGGCCAGGGATTGCCAAACATGGCCGTGGTGTGCAGAAAGGCGGCATAGAACAGCGCTGCCGTGAGCACCTCGACAAAAAAGTAGCGGAAGGAAATGCCCGTGCCGCAGGATGCACATTTGCCGCGCAGCATGAGCCATGTGATCACAGGCAGGTTGTGATACCAGGCGATCTGCTTCTTGCACGAGGGGCAGAAGGAGCGCTTGGGATTGTTCACCGAGATGCCGAGTGGCAGGCGGTAGATGACGACATTCAAAAAGGAGCCAATGCCTGCACCGACCAGGAGGACCATGGCGTGAAGCAAGAGGTTGAGAAGGGCGAAGCGATCCATGCGGGCGTGACCAAGTAAGTTGGCGTCTGTGTGTTCAGGAAACTTGCCTTGCGGCAGTAGACGTGGAAAGGGAAATTCCATGATGTTCATGATTTCTCGGTCTACGATGGTGATGCTGTCGCTCCTATTGCTCGCTGCCTGCGAGTCCACCGAGCGCCGCAGTGCGCTCGTCACCAGCATCCCAGCGCAAATGGCCGCGCGACATGGCTTGGTCGATGTGCGCACTTACCTGCCGGATGTGGCGGTGGACATGCGCTACATGACCTCGCAAAACGTCGCGAACCAACCGCTCTACCCAGTGAACATGCCTTGCCTGCTGCGGCAATCGACCGCCGACAAGCTCAAGCGCGTGCAGAAGCGACTGCGCGCCCACGGCATGGGCTTGCGCCTCTGGGATGCGTGGCGTCCGCCAGAGGTGCAGCTTAGCCTCATGAAGAAAGGCGGACACACCGGCATGTTCCTCGATCCCAAGGTGGCTTGGTCACGGCATTGCTCTGGCGTCGCCGTCGATGTCACGCTGGTCGATACCAAGGGCCGCGAGCAGCGCCTGCCCACCTACCACGACGAGAACAGCGATCAGGCCTATTACCAATACTCGGGCAACGACCCCGACATCAAAAAGAACCTCGCCCTGCTCCAGCGGACCATGGCTGCCGAGGGCTTCTCCATGATCCCGCTGGAATGGTGGCACTTCGACGACTACGAGCACTTCTTTAACCCGCCGCCGCCCACGTGGGCGAAGGACATTGGGTTGGTGCTGCCGGAGGTGAGGTGAAGTGTGGTTCCTGGTTCCCGGTTCCTGGTTCACGTGCCGAAAGTCAGATGATTTTTGCTAATGAGGAATCAGGAATGGAGAATGGAGGCTCCTCACTTCTTCCCCGGCGACTCCGTGCTCGCACCGCTGCCGATCCATTCGCCGTCTTCCAGATCCAGGTCGTAGTCGGCGAGCTGCACCTCATTGCCGACGACTTTCTTCTTGGACATCGCCACGGAGATCCAGCGGAACTCCTCGCTATTGTCCAGCAGCACCTTGATCACCATGGTCAGCGGCACCGCCAGGAACATGCCTACCGGTCCCCACAGCCAGCCCCAGAAGATCACGGACAAGATAACAACCAGCGACGAAATGCCGAAGCGGCGGCCGAGCAGTGTCGGTTGCACGAAGTTATCCAGGCTGAAATTGATCAATCCGTAGCTCAGCGCCATGCCCAGCGCACTGCCCCAGCCGTTCTGCACCAGCGCCTCAATGATTGCCGGGAAGGAGGCCAGGCTGGAGCCCACCGCCGGGACGAAGTTGAAGACGAAGGCCAGGATCGCCCACAGCAGGGGATACTTCAGGCCGAATAACATGCAGCACACCCCGGCCAGCAGGCCCGTGAGGAAGCTGATCAGCGTCTTGATACCCAGGTATTTTTGAATGTCCGTCACCGACTGGAGCAGCGTGCTCAGGTCTGGGCCACCCGCCAGCTTCACCGCGTGGATGCGGTGGGTCGTCCCGTGGGCCTCCATGAAAATGAAGATCATCACGATGAACACGATCACCATGCCCGCGAAGACCGCCGCCACCGTGCCGAAGGTGCTGCCCAGCACCGAGCCGATCGCGCTCATCACATCCTGCTGCGTCAGGTAGCGAATGATCGCGCCCCAGTCGAACATGCGGCCCGCCGCCTCCACCGCGCCATCCACGCCCTGCTCCTGCAACCACCCCGCCGCCTGATTCACATACCGCTCCAGCTTGCTCAGGTAGCCCGGCAGCTCGCGCTGGAAGCTGATGATCAAACTGATCGCCGAATACACCAGCCCCGCCACCACCCCGATGATCGTCGCCACCGTCACGCCCAGCGCCATACTGCGCGGCACATGCAGCGTCACCAGCCACGCTGCCAGCGGGTAGCACAGGATGCTCAAGAAAATGGCGAACGCGATCGGCACCAGGAAACCCGCCGCCGCCTTCATCCCCGCCAGCACGATCATGAGGCAGGCCAGCGCCAGCAGCATCCGAAAGCCCTTTTGTCCCCAAGCTTCGTGTGGGGCGGCAGAATCATCGGAGGCAGGCTTCATGACGCAGAGGTTCACCGCCGGGAAGGAGCGCGACAACTGGAAATGCGAGACAATCTTGTGCTCAGGTCCACGCAGAGCTGTTTGTCGTTCGAGCGTCAGCTCTCTTCCCTAGGCCCCGAGCGAGCTGAAGCTCTGGCTTTGTATATGGGAACGGCAGTGGAAAGGCGTGCTGGCCGAATAATGCGGGGCCTGCTGAACAGAGGCGCAACTTCCGGCGCTTGCTCACGTTTGAAGTTGGCCCTCACACCATGCCCGCTGCCACTGCTTCTGCCCCCGTCTCTCTCATTGAATTGTTGACCCATGCGGCCTCGCAGGCGGGATGCATGAATGCGCTGCGCTGTCGGGAGACGCTGGAGGAGGCGCAGGACAAGCGTTTGCCGCTGGTGGAGGCGCTGCTGGAGAGTGACTTGGTCGATGAAGAGCAGTTCTTCGCGGCGCTGGCCCAGGTGCTGAGGATGCCCTTCGTGGCGGATGGGGCAATCGAGGAGGTGGAGGGGGGATTGCACAATCGGTTCCCAGCCAAGCTGGCGCTGCGCTACCGGCTTTACCCACTGAGTGTGAGTGGGATGGAGATCACGCTGCTGACGTATGACCCGTTCAACCTGGATGCGCGCCAAGCCGTGGGGCAGGAGCTGCGCAAGAAGGTGAAGTGGCAGATCGCGAGTAAGCATCGCATCCTGGAGGCGCTGCATCAGGGCTACGGGGTGGGGGCGGAGAACTTCGAGGAGCTGCTGGAGGGTCGCGAGGAGGGCGATCAGGATGAGATGAAGCAGGAGGTCAATGTGCTCGACGAGCAGGACGAGGAGGCGACGGTGATGAACTTCGTCAACCAGGTCTTCCGTGAGGCGCTGAAGGAGCGCGCGACTGACATCCACGTGGAGCCGCTGGAGAAGGATCTGCGCATTCGCTACCGCATTGACGGGCGTCTGCTGGAGGTGCCGGTGCCGCCAAACATGCGCATCCTTCAAGCGTCGCTGATCAGTCGCTTGAAAATCATGGCGCACCTGGACATTGCGGAGCGCCGGCTGCCGCAGGATGGCCGCATCAACCTGGAGTTGGATGGGGACCCTATCGACGTGCGTGTGGCGACGATCCCCAGCGTGAATGGTGAGTCGGTGGCGCTACGCCTGCTGACGCGGCAGAAGTTTGACATGAGCAAGCTGGGGCTCGACCCGGCGACGGAGGCGAATGTGCGCAAACTACTTGCCGCGCCGAACGGTATCATTTTGGTGACGGGACCCACGGGCTCTGGTAAATCGACGACGCTCTACACATGGTTGCGCGAGCTGAATACAAAGGATCGACGCATTGTGACCATTGAGGACCCAGTGGAAAACAAGCTGGACGGGGTGGTTCAGATCGCGGTGAAGCCGGAGATTGACCTGACCTTCGCCAAGGGGCTGCGCTCCATTTTGCGTGGTGATCCGAACGTGATCATGGTCGGGGAAATGCGCGACCAGGAGACGGTGGAGATCGCGATTCGTGGCGCGCTGACGGGGCACTTGGTGCTGAGCACGCTGCATACGAATGACGCGGTGAGCGGCATCTCGCGCTTGCTCGACATGGGCATCGAGCCCTTTCTCGTCTCCAGTTCCGTGCGGGCCTTCCAGGCACAACGACT
>CAXNNN010000281.1:0-5325 GCA_964203095.1 Verrucomicrobiaceae bacterium
GATCGACACAACGCCGTTCAGCGCGGGGGCATACCAGAGCCATGGCTTGCCAGCGGCAGGCCTAGGCGCGGCGTGGACCACAGCTTTATGGCTGTCGATCTCGAAGGTTTCGGACCTAACCTGTGCTGACAGCGACAGGATAGCGAGAAGGCAAAGACGGCAGAGTGGTTGGATGTTCATGGTCAGGGGTCAGCGGATTTCTGGTAGCTCTTTCACCCACGCGAGGTTGAAGACGTAGTGGTTCTTGCTCGTGATGAGCTGGATGTTTCCATCGCGTGTCTGCGTGGCGGCGAGGTAGCCGCAGGGTTCGGCCATCGTGTCGCTGAGAATGCAGATGCCGCGGTCGATCATGTTAATGGAGTGGTCTTTGCCACCGGGCGTAACGAGGCGGCGCACAGGCCAAGTTTTGCCGTCGTCATAGGACAGGGCGGCGAACATGCCGTACCCGGTGAACTCGCCGGTCTTGGTTTGGAAGGTCATGCCCTTTTTCGTTTTCCAGTCGCGCCATTGATCGGTGAAACTGCACAGCAGCAGGCAGCCTTCGCTCAGGCGCATGAGCACGGGGCGCTGCACGCTGCTGAGGGCGGGGAACTCGCTGGCTTCATACGTCCATGTTTTGCCGAGATCGCTGCTGTAGCTGAGGGGCGATTTGAAATCGAATCTCGCCTGATCGGCGGGCGGATCGTTGCGGCTGAAGGCCATGATGCGGCCATCGGCTAGCTGCACGATGGGTGCATGGATGCCGGGATAACGAAAGCCGCTGCCGCCGGGGCGGAAGTCGCTGGCCCGCTGCTTCACGTCGTTGAAGGCCCAGGTTTTGCCGTCGTCATGACTGAAGACGAGACTGCTCTGACGTGCGTCGTTGGTGATGGCCAGCGTGCCGTCAGCGAGACGGATGACTTGATTGCCAAACTCGCCCACAGGCTGCACGACGGTGGCCTTTGACCAGGTGACGCCGTTGTCTTTGGAGGTGCGAATGACGTTCTCGTCGCGTCCGCGTGCGAAATGGAACAACGTCTCCTTGCCATCCCACCAGATTTTCGGGCCGTGATCATTCACATCCGCGCCGTCCCAGAAAAGCGAGGCAGGTTCCCATTCGCTGCTGCCGTGGCGCAGGCGGCTGGCGACGTTGTTCAGCTCCGTGCCGCCTTCATCGACGCAGGAATACCACACAGCGAGCAGATCGCCGTTCGGGCATTCAGTGATGCCAGGGCTGTGATTGTGCGAGGAGAAGATCGGCCCATACGAGTCCTTCGCGATCTTCACGAACGGCTTGGCCGTGATGAACAACGGGACATCCTGCGCCCCTTTCTCGATCTTGGTGCCGCCCTGCTTCACGTTCTGCACATTCAAAGGCAATCCAGTGGGCGGCAATGCGTATCCGGTTGACAAGTCGCCGAGCACGACGCGGAAGCCCAGCTTGTCCGTTCTTGTTTGTGGCAACCAAGCGGCGCGATTCGCTGAGCGCAGTAGGCGTGCAAAGGTGGAATGATACCCGCCGCGAATGACACGGAAATCGCCTTCACTGCGACCCAGCGGGTCGGTTTGGTCACCCGCCTCATACGGTCCATACCAATCGAGGCACCACTCGGCGAGATTGCCGTGCATGTCGTGCAAGCCCCAGGCATTCGGAGCGGACTGCGCCACACGCAGATCGCGCTTCGAGGCGCTGCGATACTCTTTGGGCAAAGGCGTGTCCTGGAAGAAGCGCTCGCGAAAGCCGCCCTGATCCGACCAGAGTTGAAAGCCAACTGGCAGCGTGTCACCGACATGAAACAGCGTCGTCGTGCCCGCACGGCAGGCATACTCCCACTCAGCCTCGGTCGGCAGTCGATACGTTTTCCCTTCCTTCACCGACAGCCATTGGCAGAAGGCCATCGCCTGATCCCAACTGATGCCGTTCACCGCATCATCCGCGTTTCCTTCGCTGCCGCGAAACGCAGGCTTGTATTGCCGAAACTGCCCCAGCGTGATCTCCGTGGTCGCCATGTGAAACGGCTGCGTGATCCTCACGCGATGCGCAGGTTTCTCGTCCCAATCGGCATCGTCATACTTCGCCGGATGCTCCTTCACCTTGTAGTCAGCGGCGGGTCCATCTTGGCCCATCGTGAATGAGCCAGGTGCGATGGGCACCAGTTTCATGCCGATGCTGTTCGTGATCGTCTCAGCGCCAATGGGTGTGATCGAGAGTAGGATGGCGAGGAATGTTTTCATCTTTGGAGTCCCGCTTCGGATTCGACGGTCCTGGTGTGTTTCATTGCTTACTTTTGCTTCGGTGTTGCTGTCGTTGATCTCGTGGCTCACATTTTCGCTTCGAAAATGTGTTGCCGCACAAAGGGCGTGCTCAGAGGGCGCAGATCGTGGCCGAACCGGTGTAAAAGAAGCGTCCGCCGGTTCTCGGCTCGTGCGTCCATGCGATGGGATGATCCGCACCCATGGCCTTGCCGCTGCGTGTTTTGAGATAGTCGCGCACTGGCTCGTAAGTCGTCTCATCCACAAGCAGCAGCACCTGAAAGCCGGGCTGCCGCGTGACGGCGCGAGTGTGATTCGTCCAGTCCGCCTCGATCCAAAACTCAGCAGGCTGACCTTTCACGGCGGGATGGTCCTTCGCGGAAGGATCGATGCTGACCTTTGCTGTCAGGAAATCCGAGTCACTGTTGAAGTCACAGCCACCGAGTTCCATCAACCATGGCCAGCCATCCTGCTTCACGAGCGCCGCATAAACTCCCACAATGCCTTTGCCCGTGGCAAAACGCGCCGGCACGGCCTCTTGCTGCTCCTTCGCAATGAGATCGCCTAGCTGGTTGGCATTGTTGACCAGCAGCACGTCATACTTTTTTAGCACGTTGGGCAGCAAATCCTTCGCGTGCCCCGTGATGTCCACCTCAATGCCATGCTCAAGTCCCAACAGCACCAGCCAGCGATTGATGGCCGGAATGTCGGGATAGCGGTAGTAGGCCGTGTTGGAATAGACCAGCACTTTGGTGCTCGCGCCGGTGCTCTGTGACGACGTGGCGGCGGTATCGTGGCCATGTGCGGTGTATGCGCTGATGAGCGCGAGCAGCGAGATGGTGGAGAGGAACGCAGGTTTCATGTCGGGATGGCTTGGACAGTGGTTGTTTTAACGCGTGGTGAGTCTCTCATCGTTTCGGTTCATATCGTGGCGGTTTGAGGTGCCGACATGCCATGGCGCGGCGTGAAGCGCAGAGAGGCGCGTGCGTCTCCTTGGGGAAAGTCGCTGCAAGGGTAGTGCGTGAGATTCGGCGCGCTCACGGCTGGCGCGCGGGGGTGACCTTGATCGTCTTGCCGTCGGACAAGGCGGTGATGTCGCCGTGAGCCCAGGTGGCATACACGGTGGAGCCGACCGGCTCGAATGCCTCCTTGGTCAGTTCGTAGGGATGGATCGTCGGGTTGTTGTATTCCTTGAGGCTCGCTATGAGCACGAACTTCGGCTTCGTCGCTGCGGCCATCGCGGCGTTGGAGTTCAGCCCGTGATGGGGCGAGACCAGTAGGTCGCATTTCAGTTTGTCCGGCTCCATGAACTTTGAGAGCCCCGCGATCCCGTGATTGTCGCCCGGAAAGATGAAAACGTTCGAACCGTGCCGCACGCGGAGGACGACGGAATTGGCATTGTAGTTATAAGGCTCGCCATCCTTGCTGATGCGTTCGGACCGGTAGAGGCCGGGTGGCGGCCAGAGGATTTCCGCTTCGAGATCGGTATCGAGTTGAATCTTATCTCCCGTCTTGACGAAGACGGAGGTCCCTCCGCTCGCCACGTATTGGGCGCGATGTTGGCGATAGGTTTCCATTTCGCCGCCGCTGATCTCCTGATAACCACCATCGACCAACTGGCCGACTTTGTATTTCTCAATGAAGAACGGTAGCCCGCCCCGGTGGTCGCCATGAGGGTGGCTGATGATGATGCCATCCAGCGCCTTCACCCCCGCTCCTTCCAGGAAAGGCGCGATCACGTCGCGCGCCGCGTAGAAGTCGGCTTTTGGCCCCGGCCCCGTGTCCACCAGCCACGTTTTGCCAGTGGGCGTTTTCATGACTGCGACCAGCCCGTGCAACGTGCAGTCGAGGACAGTCACCCTGAACTCGCCTTGAGCGAGCAAGCCGGTGCTGACGGTGAAGAGCAGGGCGAGGCAAACCAGAGTGGAGGAAAGAGAACGGAAATTCATGGGCGAGCGGAGGGATGGGGCGGCAGGCATCAGCACGGGTGCATGCACGGCATAGACGGTGGCATCGGCTAGGTTACTTCGAAGCGGTGCACCTCGACCGCGTTCTTGCCGGTCTTTTGCACTGGGCGCGGCTCGGGCTGGGCGAAGTCGTTGAGATCCACCGCACGGGCGCGGAATTCGTAGCTGCCGGGTGCCAGATCATGCAGAGTGGTGGACCATGAGATCATGCTATACCGCAGCGGCCAAGTCGTGGGCTGGCCGGTCCTTACGTCAAAGCCAAGCACGTCCTTTGACGCAACTCCGGCAGGAAAAACGGCGCGCCAATCTGCTGGTGGCGCTTCGAGCTCGCACGGCGTCCAGCGCACTGCGCGATACGTCTCATCGTCCAGTGCCACCGCTTTCGCACCGGGCTCGACACGATGGAGCCAATGCTCAACACGCTTCAATCCTGACAGCCCGGCGAGCGCGAGGCCACTAAGGAAGATTGGGGGCCCGGCGGGAAATTTGTCCTGCGCGCCATCGATGTAAGCCGCGGTCTTGAGGTGCGACTCGGGGTCGTTGTTTTGATTCGCGTAGGTGTCGTTCGCCTTGAAGTCATTCGTCACGGCAATGCGTTGGAGCCACTTGATCGACTTGAATCCATGCGCCCAGGGCACGATGAGCCGCACTGGCCCGCCACGCTTCAGCGGGATCGGCTCACCGTTGAGCCGGTAGGCTAGGAAGGGGGGCAGATCACCAGGCGGTGTCTCCATCGCCTGCGTGTAGCTGAGCGACGACTGGAAAACCTGTTTCGGGTCATTGTTGTGAAAGCCCCAGTAATAGATGCGGCGCACGTTCTTCATCGGGCCGCAAAGCCGCAGCACCTCGTGCAATGGCACGCCTTCCCAAAGGCCCTGGCCAAGCGGCGCGGCAATGTTCAGGCACTGGATGGCTTTGAGAAAACGGACGCTGTGCTTCTTCCCCAACTCGATGAGCGAGGCCAGATCGAGCGCACTGCCGTCGTCGAGCGTCAGTGCTTTCGTGAGGGTCGCGGGTTCCTTCACCAACTCACTTGTGAAAGGATCGGCGACGATCTCTAGCCGCCACGACTCGGCCGTGAGCCCGGCGTCGACGAGCGCCTCGCCTTGCAAGGAGTGAGGCTTCG
>CAXNNN010000282.1:0-5312 GCA_964203095.1 Verrucomicrobiaceae bacterium
CCCAGCAGTTCAAGCGCAGCTCCATGCCGGATGGCCCGAAGGTGGGATCGGTGGCCTTGTCGCCGCGTGGGGACTGGCGGATGCCGAGTGATTTAACAGCCGGTTTCTGACAACAAAAAAGCGGCTGTTGCCAGCCGCTGGATTGAGTCAGTATAGAGTTGTTAGCCAGATCAGGGCGCTGGCGATGCTTGAGCCGTGGTGACTTCCACCGCTTTATCAGCCTTCTCCAGACCTGCGGCAAGGCTGATGTCGCGAGCGATGGGCCAAGCGGCCTCCATGTTCAACTGCGCAGGAGCTTCCAGCTTTGCGATGCTACCATCGGCAGCTGGCACGCCTTCGTAGAGCAGCGAGACGAGGGTGGCGGAGATGCGGTTTTCGTCCAGCTTCTGGATATGCACGGTGTTGGCGAAGGACCTCTGACGGTCGAGCTTGATCGTGTCACCTGTTTTGTAGGGGGCAGCCGCTGATTCCAGACCTGGAAGCACCAACTCGATATCGACATCTTCTATTTCCAACGAACGAGCAACGACGACCCAGCCGTTGGTGAAGACATCGCTGTTCTTGAGTGGGCGAGCGGCCAGCACTGCAAAGGAACCCGTCACGTAGAGAGGGCTGCGCTCCTTGAAGTTGCGAATGTATTCGCGCTTCAGCATGTCGTTGGCCACGCGGAACTTCTCAGGTGTGAAAAACAAATACTGCTCGAGCAATTTGCCAGCGGTAACGAATTCTCCGTGTGGAACGTCGTTGATTGGGAATTTTTTGAGTGGTTCCAGTTTTTCCAGCTTGATGAGGAGCTTATAATGAAATGGCTTTTCGGGGTAGGAGAAGACCATGATGGAGAAGAACCAACTCACCGTGGCCAGTGCCAGGAGCATGAAGATGAAGATGGACCACCAAAACAGGCCTCCATTCCCTTCCTTATTTTTTGAAAAATTTCCACCGCCGTAACTGCGGTAATCCGTGCTGTCGTTAAGGAAGGAGATGCGCATGGCAAAATTGAAAAAGTTTTTGAAATTTGATTACGGGAGTAACTTCTGCGCCTTGTTAGCAAATTACGGTAATTTTGAAAAGCAGTTTTCTTCTATTAACAAATTTTTTTGAACATCAGCCGACCTTTGGCTCGAAGGATGTTCCACAGCCGCAGCTTCGTGTTGCGTTAGGGTTGATCACTTTGAAGCCGGAATCATGCAGCGAATCAACGTAATCAAGCGTGCTCTCGTCGAGGAAAGCGAGGCTTTCTGTGTCAACAATCAGTGACACACCGCCGCTCGAGAAAATCTGGTCGCTGTCTAAGGGTTGGTCCAGTCGCATGGCATACTGCATGCCTGCGCAGCCTCCCCGCTCCACCTGAAGGCGCAGACCGACTGTCGGCGCAGGTGGGGAGTTGGAGATCAGTTGTTTGAGATGGGTAATGGCGGTGTCGGTGAGGTGAATCATGGCTACGAGGCAGGCGTGCTGGGGTGGGCCCGGTGGACTCCTCTGCCGGATTCGTCTTGCACATCCCGACAGGTGCCCCTTTTATCGCCTCAGCAACTAGCTTGCTAAGATCGCATAGCCTTTTCCGTTCCACATGTCAAAAATACGAATTCTTTCCGATGCACTCGCCAGTCAGGTCGCGGCAGGGGAGGTCGTGGAGCGGCCTGCGGCGGTGCTGCGAGAACTGGTGGACAACAGCTTGGATGCGGGTGCGACCCAGATCGAGATTGCTGTGCAAAGCGGAGGATCGGCGCTGATTCGGGTGACGGACAATGGTAGCGGCATGGGGCGCGAGGATACGATGCTGTGCATCGAGCGCCATGCGACCTCCAAGATCCGCACCAAGGAGGATCTGGGCGCGATTCACACCTATGGGTTTCGTGGCGAGGCACTTCCCAGCATCGCCAGCGTGTCGCGCTTTCGTCTCAGCACAAGGGAGCGCGAGGCGCTAAGTGGCACCGAGATCGAGATTCATGGCGGCAAGCTCATCGCGGTGCGTGATGGCGGCGGGGCTCCTGGTAGCATGGTCGAGGTGCGTTCGCTGTTTTTCAATGTGCCTGCGCGCCGCAAGTTTTTGCGCGCTAAGACAACGGAGTATGCGCATATAGAGCAGCAGTTCCGGCTGCATGCGATCGCCAATCCTCATGTTGCCTTCACCCTGATCAAGGATGGCGAACCTGTGTATCACTTGCCCGTGGCGCATGATTTGATGGAGCGCATTCGCGGGTTGGTAGGGGATGAGCTTGCGCAACGCCTCCTGCCCGTAATCGAGACTGAGCGGCACGAGATGCATATCGCGGGTTACATCGGTGGCCCTGGCTATAGCCGAAGCAATAAGCAGATGCAGTTGGTCTTCCTCAATGGCCGCTGTGTGGAGAGCGCGCCGTTGCACTACGGCCTGCGCGAGGGCTATCACACCACGCTGATGAAGGGGCAGTATCCAGTGACCTTTCTGTTCGTGAAAATGGATGCCCACGCCTATGACGTGAATGTGCACCCCACCAAGAAGGAGGTGCGCTTCTATGATGGTCATGCGGTTCGTGAAGCAGTGGCGCAGGCCGTTCGCAACACCTTGAACCAAACACGGGTGCTGCCCCATGGGCATGCGCCGAGCCGTCCCAGCGCTCCATTGCCTGTGCCGCCCTTGCCTTTGGATCATGCGGTGTCGATTGATCAGCAGGTCGAGCTGGCGATTCCTGCGGCGCAACAGCAGGTCCTGCGGCGGGATTGGAGTGAAGTGCCTGTGGCCCGCGCTGAATTGCAAGTCACACCAGACACCGAGGACGAGACTATGGCACCCATCGCGCTTGTTGCGCCTCCTCCTGTGGTGGCACCAAGTCTCGGGAAAAGCTCTTCTGAAGAGTTCAAGATTCTTGGCGTGCTGGGCAAGCTCTATGTGCTGATGGAAGGTAAGGAAGGGCTGGTGCTGATGGATCAACACGCCGCGCATGAGCGCGTGCTGTTTGAGAAGATGCGCTACTCCATGGAGCGCGAAGGCGTGCCTTCACAGCGCTTGCTGATGCCGCTGATGCTGCATGTGAGCCCGCGTGACTATGAACTGCTGAGCCGCAATCTAGCCCCTTTGGCGAAGCTGGGCATTGAAGCGGAGCCCTTTGGGGCCAACACACTGAAGGTGGATGCGTTGCCTGCATTCTTGCATACCGATGATTCGGCTGCACTGCTCAGCCAGATTGTTGATGAACTGGCTAGCTTGAGCAGCAAGTCCTCGTCGCTGCGCTTGGGGGAAGACATGATCGCCACGACGGCCTGTCGCCATGCGGTCAAGGCAAATGACCATCTGCGCGGTCCTGAACTGGAGAGCTTGGTGCAAGAATTGATGGCTTGCGAGATGCCTTACTGCTGCCCACATGGTCGCCCCACCCTGATCCAGATTTCGTATCCAGAGCTGGAGCGAAAGTTCGGTCGGCGCGCGCCCTGATCAACACGCTGGCTATCCCACTTTCTGCGGTCGACTTGTTCCGAGGTTGAGCCCTGAGGAAAGGTGTTCGTCGCCGCGTTCGCTCTTCAAAGTGCGATTGCTTTTGAGTGTGTTCTGTGACGTGGAAGTGAAAAAGAATGAATTCCTACTTGGGCAGTGTTGTTTCGATGAGTAGTGATTGGGCGTGCGTGGCAGCAATCGCCATCGCTTCATCAGTCTACAGTTATCTTTAACCCCATGAGCACGACCCTTATCGAACACGAACCAATGGAGCCCTGGCTGGAAGTTGTCCGTCAGAAGGTCGCGGCGATTCGTTTTGGTTCGGTGCAGATCACGGTTCATGAAGGCCGTGTCACCCAGGTGGAGAGCTTGGAAAAAACGCGCTTCAACGCCGACGACGATAGCCTGGCTACCCCGCGCAAACCGAGGCGCAATTAATCTTTTCCCATCCCGCCTACTGCACCCGCAGAGGCCCCTGAAAACAACGCTTGCAGACGCCGACCGGACCACCGGATGCCGACGCTCCGCAAGACAACATGAAACACAAGACCAGGCAGACAGCCACCACGACATCAGGCGCACTCTTCGCAGTGCTCCTCCTTGCCAGCCTGAACTCCGCACACGCCGGAACTGTGGCTTCGGAGACCTCTGGCAAGGAGCCATCGGTTAGCAACTCCGCCACGAAATACCTTGAGCCTTCCTTGTTCGACAAGGTCTGGAGTCTGGGCACGCTATACAAGAACGATGAGAACCCGTTCCTTCAGGAATTCAAACTGCGCGGTCGCTATCACGGCCAGTATCACTGGCTAGACTCCGACCAGGGCAATGACGACGGATGGGAGGATCGCCGCTCGCGTTTGGGCTTCGACGCTAAGCTCTTCGACAAGAAAATTGAGGTTCGTCTCGATGCCCAGAGCAGCGACGAGTTTGCCCCCTTCTACAACGGTCTTGTCGATGCCTACATCAAGTGGAAGCCCAGCGAGAACTTCGCGCTGACCGTAGGCCGTCAGAAGGCCCAGATCGGCGCATTTGATTTCCTTCAGCCGTCCACGGATTACGCGACATTTGAGCGCTCACAGATTTTCAATCAGCTGCGCGTTGACCGTGCGACTGGTGCAGTGGCGGAGGGCAAGATCGGAAAGTTCACTTACCAAGCGGGCATCTACTCCAACGACATTGATCTCGAGTTCGGTCAGTTCGACGCTGGGCTCGCTTATGGCGCAGGTGTTGGCTATGACTTGAAGCACCCCCTTGATCTTGAGAAGGCTGACTGGCGCTTGGACTACATGCACAGCGACATCGAAACCGCCAGCACGGTGCTGAATCGCTACGAGCACGTCTTCTCCTCCACCCTCTGGTTGAAGGAAGGGCGCTGGGGTTTTGCGACGGAGGCATTCGCTGGCACGGGTGGCATCGACAAGGACGCTGATGTGATCGGCTTCCTCATCCAACCGACTTACGATCTCTTGCTGAAGAAGCTCCAGCTCGTGGGCCGCTACACGTTCTCGACTGGAGATGGCCCCGACAGTGTCATTGCACAGAGCCGCTATGAACGCGCGGCCCCCAGCCTCACGGGCGGCGGTCGTGGCGATCAGTATCAGGCGGGCTACCTGGGGCTCCAATATTTCATCTACGGCGACAAGCTCAAGCTCCTCGGCGGAGTCGAATACGCTTCGCTCAATGGCGGCGGTAACGGCGGCGATTACGAGGGTTGGACCGCGCTCACCGGCATCCGCTTCTACTTTTAACGCCTCTCATCACACACTGAATCGCTAACCAAAACTCACCTCATCATCACCATGAAAACTTGGGGATGTCCGCTGATTCGTTAAAACCATCATGCGGATGGTGGGGTGATTTTCGTTTGGTTTCGTGCTGATGCAAGACGCTTGCGACG